>NZ_JBNPLJ010000021.1:0-40848 GCF_050313415.1 Collinsella sp. SGI.184
CAAATTAGCTGCCCCAAACGCACTTCCCCTGCACCAGCAAGGGAAACGTCGCAGGTTGAGCATAAGTCAGCGAAAGCCCGCCAGAGCGAGCAAGGTGACGTGAAAGAGGAGGGCATAGGCCTTTTGGCCATGCCCGACGATTGAACGTCAGATTGCCGCTCTGGCGGGCTTGCAGCGTCGGCCGGTTCCGGCGTTTGGTAAAACGCCGGAACACAAGAGCGCCCCCTCCCGCGCACGGAACGGGAGGGGGCTAAAGGTAGGAGTCTACCGGTGGGTTGACCCCACCGGACAGACGATGACCAAGTGATCCTCTACAGGATCGTCAAGGTTTCCGTGGGGCACCCGTTGGGTACTTAGATCAACACGCAGGCGACGGTCAGGATGATGGCGCAGACGACGGAGAGAACGACGATGAGCTTAAGGGCAAACTTGAGCCAGGTCGTCCACTCGATCTTGGCCAGGGCGAGACCGCCCATGATGGCACCGGAGGTCGGGGTGAACAGGTTCACGACACCGATGGCGGCGGAGAAGATCATGACCATGACCTCGGGCGAGAAGCCGAGCTTAACAGCCAGCGGTCCCATGATGGGCATGGAGACGGTAGCCATACCAGAGGTCGAGGGGATCAGGAAGGACAGGCCGAAGTAGACCAGGAAGCTCATGGGAGCGAAGATCACGCCGGACAGACCAGCCAGGGCACTGGCGGCAGCGTCGAGGACGTAGACGTCGAGACCGGTGTTGGCCATGAGGACGGAGATGCCACGGGCGAGGGCGATGACGAGAACAACGGACATCATGTCGGCAGCGCCGGTGATGAAGGTGTTAACGATCTGCTTCTCGGACAGGCCACCGATGATACCGATCAGGATAGCCATGAGGAAGAACCAGGTGGAAGCCTCGTCGAAGTACCACTGGCCAATGGGCAGGCCGGTGATCAGGGCAGACCAGCCCTGGACGACGGTGTTACCGTCGGCATCGTAGACAGCGCCAGCGTCAAAGAAGTTGGCAACGCCCTCGTTGAGGTCGGCCAGCGGAATGAAGCCGACGATCATGACGACGAAGGTGAAGGCAAAGGCGATCAGAACACCCTTCTGACGACCGGTGAGCTTGACCTCCTTGTTAACCTCGGAAGCAGCCTTGCCGTGAGCCTCTTCGGCGTCCTTGAGCTCCTGCATCGACAGGATGGTGGAACCCTTGTCAGCCTTGACCTTCTTGGCATAGCCCATGACGAAGAAGATGGAAATGGCCGTGGTAACAATCCACAGGACGGCACCGAGGCCGATGATGATGGACTGGTTGACCTCAATGCCAACGCCGGTCAGAGCGTCGACGGCAGCGCCGACGGCGAACGGGTTAACCGTGGAGCCCAGGCAGCCGCAGCCAGCGCCGAGCAGGACGGTAGCAGCGCCGACCATGGGGTCGAAGCCGGCAGCCATCATGGTAGCGGCGAGCAGGGCGTAGAAGGGAACGGTCTCCTCGCACATACCATAGGTGGTACCACCGAGGGAGAAGATGAGCATAAGGACAGGAACGAGCATGATCTCGTTGCCCTTAAGCTTCTGCACCAGAACGGCAATGCCGTTGTCCAGGGCGCCGGTCTCGGTCATCATACCGAGGAAGCCGCCGAGGATCATAACGAAGAGGCAGACGGGCAGAGCGTCAGCGAAGCCCAGAATCGGGGCGGTGCAGAAATCGCTCAGGCGGGCTGCAGTAACAGCGCCGCCGGACGTGCCGGAGACGATAACGGTAATCACTGCAACAATTGCCAGCAGAGCTAGAAGAATGGTGAACGATGAAGGCATACCGCGCTTTTTCTTAGCGGTCTCAGTCATAGTTCTCATCCCCCCTTCATAAATCAATTAACTTTCTCGCGCGAAGCGGATCTTCCGTGCCGTGCCCACCGCCCGACGCAAGATATTTACCAGACAAACCGCTCGGGGTGTGCAGCAATACACCCCGAGCGAAATGCTTAAAGGCTCTTACTTGAGCGTTGCGTACATGACAGCCTTGATGGTGTGCATGCGGTTCTCGGCCTCGTCGAAAACCTTGGAAGCGGGGCTCTCGAAGACCTCGTCGGTGACCTCCTGCTCGGTAATGCCGAACTGCTCGCACTTCTCGGCGCCAATCGTGGTGTTGGTGTCGTGGAAGCTGGGCAGGCAGTGCAGGAAGATGGCACCCGGGTTGGCCATAGCCATGACCTCGGAGGTGACACGATACGGGGTGAGCTGAGCGATGCGCTCGGCCCAGACCTCGTCAGGCTCGCCCATGGAGACCCACACGTCGGTGTAGATAACGTCGGCACCGGTGACGCCGTCCTTGACGTCGGTGGTCAGCTTGATGGTGCAGTCGTTAGCCTCGGCGATGGGCTTGCAGGCCTCGATGACGTCGTCAGCGGGCATGCACTCCTCGGGGCCACAGGCCACGAAATTCATGCCGAGCTTGGAGCAGACAACCATGAGGGAGCGAGCAACGTTGTTCTTGCAGTCGCCCATGAAGACGAGGGTCTTGCCCTTGATGTCGTAGTTGAAGTTCTCCTGGACGGTCAGGATGTCGGCGAGCATCTGGGTGGGATGCCACTCAGTGGTCAGGCCGTTCCACACGGGCACGCCGGACTTAGCGGCGAGCTCCTCGACGTCGTCCTGGGCAAAACCACGGAACTCGATGCCGTCATACATGCGGCCGAGAACGCGGGCGGTGTCCTCGATGGACTCCTTCTTGCCCATCTGCGACGAACCCGGATCGAGGTAGGTGACGCCCATGCCCAGATCCATGCCGCCGACCTCGAAGGCGCAGCGGGTACGAGTGGAGGTCTTCTGGAAGAGCAGAACGATGTTCTTGCCCTCGAGATAGCGATGCGGAACGCCAGCGCGCTTCATGTCCTTGAAGTTCTTGGAGAGCTTGAGCAGGTACTCGATCTCCTCGGTGGTGAGGTCGAGGAGCTTGAGGAAGCTACGGCCGGAGAGGTTAACACCCATGGTTCGTTTCCTTTCGAAAAATGAATTACGCAAGTATTCGTGTTGCCCGTTTGACGGGCAAAACCGGTGCGGTTGTAGGGGGACCGCACCGGAAACGGAAAGACTTAGAGGTCCTCGCGCCAGAAGGGCATGCTCATGCAGCGCGGGCCGCCACGGCCGCGGGAGAGCTCGGCGGAGGGCACGACGAGAAGGTCCAGGCCCTCCTTGTACAGCACGTCGTTGGTGACGGTGTTGCGGGCGTAGACGCAGATCTTGCCGGGCTCGACGCACAGGGTGTTGGAGCCGTCGTTCCACTGCTCGCGGGAGGCCGCGATCGGGTCGCCGCCGCCGCAGGGGATCAGCTTGACCTGGTCGACGCCGGTGGCGTCCTCCAGGACGTGCTCGAGGGTGTCCTCGATCAGGCGGATGTTCACGTCGCCCGGGTTCTTGCCGGCGGTCAGCTCGTAGACGCGCAGGGTGCCCATGATGGCGGGGTGGATCGTGAACTTATCGACGTCGATCTGGGTGAAGACCGTGTCGAGGTGCATGAAGGCGCGCGAGACCGGGATGTCGAAGGCCAGGATGCGCTCGACCTTGGAGTCGGAGTTCCAGAAGATGTTCTGGGCCATGACGTCGATAGCGGCGGCCTGGGTGCGCTGGGAGATGCCGACGGCGAGGGTCTTCTCGTTGATGTTCAGCACGTCGCCGCCCTCGGTGTGGAACTGGCAGTCGCGGCGGAAGTACAGGGAGACGTCCTTGTAGTCGGGGTGGTACTTGAAGACGTACTTGCCGTACAGGGTCTCGCGGTTGCGGGTGACCGAGTACATGCGGTTGAGGTTGACGCCCTCGCCGACGACCGCGAACGGGTCGCGGGTGAAGTAGAGGTTGGGCATCGGGTCGATGATCAGGTCGGACTCGGACTCGGAGTTGACCAGGGAGTCGAGGGTCGTGGAGGCCGTGAGGGGCATCTCGATCTCGGCCTTGGTCATGCCGGCCATGGTCTTCTTGACGAACTCGAGGTTGTCCTCGATGGAGTCCAGCTTCTCGCGGACGATCTGCGGCATGTGCTTCCCGCGGATGCCGGCCTCGGCGATGTACTGGTCGGTGAAGTCGTCGCGGGCGCCGGGGACCTGGTCGAACACCTCGGCGACGAGGTTCTCGAGGTAGAGCACCTCGACGCCCTGGTCCCTCAGGATCTGGGCGAAGGTGTCGTGCTCCTGCTGCGCGACCTCCAGGAACGGGACGTCGTCGAACAGGAGCCGCTCGAGCTCGTCGGGCGGCAGGTTGAGGAGCTCGTCGCCGGGACGGTGCAGGCAGACCTTCCTGAGCTTGCCGATCTCGGAAGGCACGTGCAGACCTTTCGTCATGGCCTCCTACCTTTCTTTCGGGCCCTTGTCAGGGCCGATTCGTTAGCGCCCCTCCGTGTGAGGCGTTATTGCTGACGACATATTTATATCCAAAATCAACCCATACTTCCACCTTGCCCCCGAACGGTTTTTTATAGGGGGTGAACGGCATACACATATACTTCACGCATGGCACACTTCATCTTAATAAAGTGTATTTACGTGCTTAAACGCGTTTTCAATCCAAAAATCAAATGGAACTAAACTTTATTAAACCACCCTCAGATTGCATATTTCGTGCAACGATATGAATAGAATTCGCAATTCTTGCTGTCTCTCAACCATTTTGATTTTTATTCATAAAAAAGTTTGTCCTATTCATTTTTAGCAAACAGATTACCGTTTACCAGACGTTGGATACCGTTCACCGGAAGCTTAGTATAAGGTCCGTCGAATACCCGATCGATCTTGCGTCTCCATTTGTAACAACTTGACTTTTCCGGCGGCAAAGACATACAGACCCGCTCCCCAAAAGGGAGCGGGTCTGCATTCGGTACACCTAGGGCCAAGTAAGGTTTAGGCCTTCGCGGGCCTCAAGGGATTAGCGATCGAACTCGGCCAGTGCCTCGCCCAGAAGCCTCAAGCCCTCGCGAAGAACATTTTCGCTCGCGCAGTAGCCCAGGCGTGCGCCGCAGGGAAGCTCAAAACGGCTGCCGGGCACCAGCAGCACTCCCCTCTCGGACAACAGGCGCTTGCAGAACTCCTCGTCGTCCTCGGGAATATCAAGCTGGATAAACGAGGTAGACACGCCCTGCGGGGCCGTCCAGGAAACGCGATGTTGCGTATCGATCCAAGCCTGCGCGATATCGCGATTGCCAGACACGATCCTGCGGTTGCGCTCGAGAATCTTGTCCTTGTGCTCAAGCACATAGGTCGCCAGGGCATCGTTGAACACGCCGCCGCAGATCATGGTGTAATCGCGATAGGTGCGGATGCGATTGGACACCTCTTCGTCGGCCACGACCCAACCCACGCGGGCTGCAGGCGTCGAATAGGTCTTAGACACCGAGTTGGTGACAATGGCCTTCTCATACACGTCGGCCATCGACATAAAGGACTCGGTGTTCTCGAGCGGCAGATACACCTCGTCACACAGCACGTAGGCGCCCACCGAACGGGCAATCTCGGCAATCTGACCGAGCGTATCGGCATCAAGCACCGAACCGATGGGGTTCGATGCGTTATTGATGCAGATGAGTTTCGTGTTGGGGCGAACAAGGCGCTTGAGTTCCTCGATATCGGGTTTCCATCCGAGCTCCTCGCGAAGCTCCCAATACTCGACCTCGGCGCCGAGCGAACGCGGGATCTCGTAGAGCGGCGCATAGGTAGGCCACTCGGCGATGACATGATCGCCGGGCTCGACCACGGCCATGATGGCGTTGAGGTTGGCACCCGTGCAGCCGTTGGTCTGCAGAATGTGATCGGGATTGACCTCGCGACGATAGAGCTTGGCGACCTCAGCCTTAAACTCCGGTGAACCCTCGATCCAGCCGTAGTTCATCTTCTCGCGATCCAGGCGCTCGTAGAATGTGGCGCCGTCCTGCTCGTCGAGCGCGCGCAGCTCGCCCATGGTAAGCGAGGAGATCGTCGACTGGGCGATATCCCACGTGGCGCTCTTCTCCCAAACGTTAAGCCACTCCTCAACGCCGATCGTCTTGATATCCATGGTTAGGCTCCAATCGCTAGAACACGGGGGTGATGCCGGCAAAGGTCATGGGAATCGAGATGATGCCCAAAAGGCAAAGAAGCCGACACCGTTGGGGGGGTATCAACGTGACTGCCCCTAGTCATATGGGCCACCTTATCTGATGTTAATTAAGATTCATTAAACAAGAATGGGGCGGTGCGAAAGATCCGCACCGCCCCAATGGGAGACATCTAATGGCAGCTAGATGTTTGTTTTAAGACCCGTACGGATCTTTGAAAACCTTAGAGGTCCTCGCGCCAGAAGGGCATGCTCATGCAGCGCGGGCCGCCACGGCCGCGGGAGAGCTCGGCGGAGGGCACGACGAGAAGGTCCAGGCCCTCCTTGTACAGCACGTCGTTGGTGACGGTGTTGCGGGCGTAGACGCAAATCTTGCCGGGCTCGACGCACAGGGTGTTGGAGCCGTCGTTCCACTGCTCGCGGGAGGCCGCGATCGGGTCGCCGCCGCCGCAGGGGATCAGCTTGACCTGGTCGACGCCGGTGGCGTCCTCCAGGACGTGCTCGAGGGTGTCCTCGATCAGGCGGATGTTCACGTCGCCCGGGTTCTTGCCGGCGGTCAGCTCGTAGACGCGCAGGGTGCCCATGATGGCGGGGTGGATCGTGAACTTATCGACGTCGATCTGGGTGAAGACCGTGTCGAGGTGCATGAAGGCGCGCGAGACCGGGATGTCGAAGGCCAGGATGCGCTCGACCTTGGAGTCGGAGTTCCAGAAGATGTTCTGGGCCATGACGTCGATAGCGGCGGCCTGGGTGCGCTGGGAGATGCCGACGGCGAGGGTCTTCTCGTTGATGTTCAGCACGTCGCCGCCCTCGGTGTGGAACTGGCAGTCGCGGCGGAAGTACAGGGAGACGTCCTTGTAGTCGGGGTGGTACTTGAAGACGTACTTGCCGTACAGGGTCTCGCGGTTGCGGGTGACCGAGTACATGCGGTTGAGGTTGACGCCCTCGCCGACGACCGCGAACGGGTCGCGGGTGAAGTAGAGGTTGGGCATCGGGTCGATGATCAGGTCGGACTCGGACTCGGAGTTGACCAGGGAGTCGAGGGTCGTGGAGGCCGTGAGGGGCATCTCGATCTCGGCCTTGGTCATGCCGGCCATGGTCTTCTTGACGAACTCGAGGTTGTCCTCGATGGAGTCCAGCTTCTCGCGGACGATCTGCGGCATGTGCTTCCCGCGGATGCCGGCCTCGGCGATGTACTGGTCGGTGAACTCGTCGCGGGCGCCGGGGACCTGGTCGAACACCTCGGCGACGAGGTTCTCGAGGTAGAGCACCTCGACGCCCTGGTCCCTCAGGATCTGGGCGAAGGTGTCGTGCTCCTGCTGCGCGACCTCCAGGAACGGGACGTCGTCGAACAGGAGCCGCTCGAGCTCGTCGGGCGGCAGGTTGAGGAGCTCGTCGCCGGGACGGTGCAGGCAGACCTTCCTGAGCTTGCCGATCTCGGAAGGCACGTGCAGACCTTTCGTCATGGCCTCCTACCTTTCTTTCGGACCCTTGTCAGGGCCGATTCGTTAGCGCCCCTCCGTATGGAGCGCTGCTTGCTGACAGCTCTAGTTATATCCAATTTCCACCCGCAATTCTACCTCGCCCCCGAACGGTCAACAAAGTACGATGAACGGTATATCGCATATGATTTCCCATGATGCACTTCAGTTTCGTAAAGCAGATTTTCCTAGGTAAACGTTATTTTTCTAGGAAATCAAGATTGAACACTCAAAGTTATCCATGATTCAAAATTGCATAGTGAAAACGGTTTTCTGCATATAAATGACGCTTGTCCTCGATTCGACCTAAATTCGATTATATTCAGCTTGCTATCATTCTTATTCATACATTCTCACCAGTTGAGTGAGGATATAGATCGCTTGTTCAAAGCACCGGACGTTAGTGCTTCGGATCGTCAGCGTAATAAGTAGGTAAAGATACCGTTCGCGCGATACGTCCGCGCCATAGGTCGACTAAATTGAGACAATAGCAAACAGTGTTAGGCTACCGTCCCTTTGGGGACTGAACGGACAGATGCATATGCCGAGCAAAATCGAAAAGAAGCAGAACGCCGCCAAGCTGCGCAAGAAACCGCGCGATTTCTCGTATACGCAAAATCGAGAGCTTAGCTGGCTGCGCTTTGATAACCGCGTACTCGACGAAGCCTTCGATGAGTCTGTGCCACTGTTCGAGCGCCTTAAGTTCGTCTCGATCTTCGAGTCAAACCTCGACGAGTTTCTCATGGTGCGCGTGGGCGGCTTGTCCGATCTGGCAGAGCTCAAAAAACAGCCCGTCGACAACAAGAGCAATATGACCGCCTCCGAACAGGTCGATGCTGTCATGGCAGAGCTGCCCGGGCTCCTTACCCGCTGGGAGTCGATCTTTAAGAGCATCGAGGACAAGCTCGACACTCTGGGCGTTCACCGCGCCCGCATCGATTCGCTTACGCCCGAGGAACATACCTTTGTAACCCGCTACTTCCAGGCCTACGTATCACCGGTCATCTCGCCGCTGGTCATCGATCCGCGCCATCCCTTCCCCAACCTGCGCAACGGCGCGCTCTATCTGGCTTGTGGCCTGGACGGCATCACCGACGAGGAGAGCCTGCTGGGCCTTATCGAGATTCCCGCCTCGATGAACCGCGTGGTCGAAATCCCCTCGCCCACCGGCACCTACTCCTACATTCTGCTCGAGGACGTCATCCTCGCCTGCCTGGACAGCTGCTTCGGCTCCTATAAGCCGCTCGACCGCGCGCTCATCCGCGTCACCCGCAACGCCGACATCGATCCGGACGGCGAGGGCGTCGAGGAGGAAGAGGATTACCGCCAGCACATGAAGCGCATCCTCAAGAAGCGCCTGCGCCTGCAGCCGGTGGTGCTCGCCGTATCGGGTTCGCTCGAAAAGCCAACGCTCAAGACCATCCGCAAAGCGCTCGAGCTTTCGCGCCGCTCGGTTTTTACCTGCGATATCCCGCTCAACCTGGGCTATGTCTTTGGCATTGAGGGCAAAATACCCGAGCATCTACGAAACGAGTTGCTCTTTACGCCGTTTAGGCCGCAGCCCAACCCCACCATCGATATGACCCGCTCCATCCGCGATCAGGTGCTGCAGCACGACAAGCTGCTCTTTTACCCTTACGAGACCATGAATCCGTTCTTGGACCTGGTGCACGAAGCAGCCTACGACCCCGAGTGCATCTCGCTTCGCATCACGCTCTACCGCGTGGCCAAACAAAGCCGCCTGTGCGAGTCGCTCATCGATGCTGCCGAAAACGGCAAAGAGGTTACAGTGCTCATGGAGCTCCGCGCCCGCTTTGACGAGCAAAACAACATCGAATGGGCCGAGCGGCTGGAAGAAGCCGGCTGCACCGTTATCTACGGCTCCGAGGGCTTTAAATGCCATTCCAAGATCTGCCAGCTCACCTATCGCGAGGGCATGGCGCTTACCCGTCTGACGCTTTTGGGTACCGGCAACTTTAACGAGAAGACGGCCAAGCTCTACAGCGACTTTATGCTCATGACCGCGCATCCCGGCATCGGCGAGGACGCCAACCTGTTCTTCCGCAACCTGTCGCTGGGCAACCTGCGCGGCGACTACCGCTTCCTGGGCGTGGCGCCCGTGGGCCTCAAGCCGCTCATCATGCGCGGCCTGGACCGCGAGATTCAGCGTGCCCTTGTCGGCGAGCCCGCCCGCGTGTTCTTTAAGCTCAACTCGCTTACCGACCGCGAGGTCATCGACAAGATCGCCGAGGCATCGTGTGCCGGTGTGCGCGTGGACATGATCATCCGCGGTATCTCGTGCCTCAAGCCCGGTGTTCCGGGCAAGACCGAGAACGTGCACGTGCGCTCCATCGTCGGACGCTTTTTGGAGCATGCGCGCGTCTATGCCTTTGGCGTGGACTCGGATATGATCTACCTGAGCTCGGCAGACATGATGACGCGCAACACCGAGCACCGCGTGGAGATCGCCTTCCCCGTGCTCGACCCCACCTGCCGCGCCCAGGTGCACGAGTACATGGGCATGCAGCTGCGCGACAACGTGAAGGCACGCAGTCTGACGAGTGACGGCACCTGGATTCCCGTGGAGCGCAAAGAAGGCGAGAAGCCCTTCAACTCGCAGGAAGCTCTGCTGGAGCGTGCCTATCGCAACGCCGAGGCCGCCGCGCAGCAGCGCGCGCGTGAGAAGGAACGTGTGGCCGAAGAGGCTATTCAGGCCGAGGTTGAGCGCGAGGCAGTTGTCGAGCCCACTGTCGAGCCGGAAGCAGTTGCCTCTCCCCCGGTGAAAGAGCCCGAGGCTGCCGCAGAGCCCGCCGTGGAGAAAGCGCCCGAGGTTCAGAAGGTCCAGGCGACCGTCATTGAGCCCAAGCCCACACCTGTACCTCGGCCCGAGCCGCAGGTCACCAAGCCCGCACACGAACCGAACGCCCGTCGCGATAAGCCCACCGGCAAGACCAAGGCCATCGAGCGCCATCGCCCCGGTCGCGTGCGCATGGGACTGGGCCTGATCGGCCTAGGCCTTAAGACGCTCATTACCGGCAAGACGAAATAGACGTTTGTAGAAGCGCCCCGTATTTGAGGAATACCCCAAATACGGGGCGCTTTTCACTGCTACCATGGTTGCGAACAATACCGCGAATGACAGGCAGGAACATGAAGCTCACCATAGAATCGATGACCTACGGCGCCGACGGACTGGCGCACGCCGACAACGGCAAGGCCGTCTTTGTGCAGGGCGCCGTGGCAGGCGACACCGTCGAGGCCGAGATCGTGCAGGACGGCAAGTCGTTTATGCGCGCCCGCACGACCGAGATTCTGGAGCCGGGCCCCGATCGCATTCAGCCCCCCTGCCCCTTCGTGGGCGTCTGCGGCGGTTGTTCGTGGGGCAATCTCTCGCGCACCGCGCAGCTTGCCGCCAAAGAGCAAAACCTGCGCTCCACGCTCGAGCGCATTGGCAAGTTCGCCCCCGAGCAGGTCAACGATCTTGTCCAGCCCATCCGCCACACCAAGGACGACTGGGGCTACCGCAACAAGATTGAGCTGGAGCCCACCCTCGTTAACGGCCGCGTTCGCCTTGGCATGCACGGCGTCGATCCCAGCAAGATCGTCACCGTAGATTCGTGCCCGCTGTTCGATAAGCGTTTTCCCAAGGCGCTCAAATCGGTCGTCGGCGCGCTCAACTATCTGAGCGGCAGTCACGATCTGGGTCTGGAGCGCGTGGGCATTCGCGCTTCGCGTCGCACCAAGGCACTCGAGGTCGCACTTTGGACGCCCACGGGCTCCTTCCCGCGCTCGCAGGTCTCGCGCGTGTTGGCAGACGCCGCTCGCCCCACGAGCGTAGTGCGCGTCATGAGCAAGGGAGAGAAGAAGGCCCGCCGCGTCTCCAAGGTGGAGATGCTCGCCGGCGAGGGCTCCTGGACCGAGAACATCGCCGACGGCCAGATGCGCCTTTCTGCCCCATCGTTTTTCCAGGTCAACACCAAGGGCGCCGAGATTTTGATCGAGCTTGTCATGGAGGCGCTCGACCCGCAAGAAGACGAGCTTGCCATGGACCTGTACTGCGGCGCCGGCACCTTTACCCTGCCGCTCGCCCGCCGCTGTGATTTTGTTGCCGCCGTCGAGGCCTACGGCCCGGCCGTGCGCGACCTGCGCCGCAACCTCGAGATCAACAAGCTCGATAACGTCGATGTCATCGGCGGCGATGCCGTGCGCGAGTTCCCCGACCAGGATGCCGATGTCCTGGTGGTCGACCCGCCGCGTGCAGGTCTGGCACCCGAGGCAATCGACCTCATCGCCAGCACGAGCGCCCGCGACGTGGCCTACGTGAGCTGTGATCCGGCGACTTTGGCACGCGATCTTAAGCGCTTTGTCGAGGAAGGCACCTTCTCCCCCGTCAAGATCACGCCGGTCGACCTGTTCCCGCAAACCTTCCACTGCGAAACCGTCGCCCATCTCAAGCGCAACTAGACTGTTTGCCCAAGACCACACCCGATGATTTTTCTGGGACGGGGATAAAAATAAATTTGTTCCGAATGATTATTTAATCCCCGTCCCGAAATTAAACCGCCCCCCATTTCTTGGACATTGAACTGCCACCCGAGAAAGCTAAACGCCTTCTGGCAGGTTGTCCCGGACCGAGGGCGGCCGCCTCGACCGCCCTCGGCCCTCACCCACCTCAACTGCCCTCAACTACATAGAGCTGGTCGAGAAGGGCCCAAGCTAGCAGGCGCCTTCCTCGTCGTCGTTGGGCCGGTAGGTGATGAACTCGATGACGAAGGCCAGGACGGCAGAGACGAGCGAGGCGATGATCGCGAAGATCATGTGGGAGATTCCGGCGCCACCAGGGGTCCCGTCGATGAAGTTGAGCAGGTTGAAGGCACCGAGGCCACCCGAGATGTACATGAGGGCGCCCGTCATTCCCACGATGGCGCCGCCCACGGCGGAGCTCAGGCATGCCACGACGAACGCGCGCTTGTTGGGGAGGGCGATACCGTAGATGCCCGGCTCGGTGACGCCGAAGAAGAAGGCGGAGATCATCGCGGGAAGGGCGATGCCGCGGAAGCGCTCGTCCTTGTTTCTAAGATACATGGCAAAGATGACCGCTCCGAGCGCGAACCCGTGGCCGATGGTGGCGGCGAGCACGCTGTCGTGGCCGAGGGTGTTCAGGTTCATGATGGAGATGGGGATGAGGCTCCAGTGGAAGCCAAAGATGACGAGGCACATCCACAGTCCGCCGACCAGGGCGCTGCCCAAGACGGAACCAACCACGGGAAGCTGGAAGATAAACGAGAACGCCGCGCTCAGCAGGTTGGTGATGAGGGTGGCCACCGGGCCGATGACGAGGTAGCCCAAGACGATGGAGACCGTCATCGTGGCGAGCGGGACGAGGAACATCTTGAGCGCAGCCGGCATCCAGCTCTTGAGCCAGCGCTCAATGATAGAGCCGAACCACACCATGAGAAGGACGGGAATCACCGAGCTCACGTAGCCGGACACGGGCATGATGATGGGGACCCCGAGGGCGGTGGCGTACCACGAGAACGTGCCGGCCACGCCGAGGTCGATGCTGCCGAGCGCCTCGCCCGAGGTCAGGGCGACCATCGTCGGGTAGAGGAGCGCCACGCCGATTGCCACGCCGGTGAACTCGTTCATGCGGAACTTGCGCGCGGCACTGAACGCCAGGGCGACGGGAAGGAAGTAGAAGAAGCCGTCAGCCACGGTGTAGAGCAGCGTGTAGAGGCCGTCGTTTGCAAAGGCCGGGACGAAGTAGGTGATGAGGGCAAGCAGTCCCTTCATGATGCCTGCGGCGGCAAGCGGTCCCAGAATGGGCTGGAAGATGCCAGAGATGAGGTCGATGATGACGGAGGCAACGGTCTTATCGCCCTGGGGCTCGTCGTCGGCGCTTGCGCCGCCCGAGAAGTTACCGGCCTCCAGGACCGCGTCGTAGACGTCCTCGACGATGTTACCCACGACCACCTGGTACTGGCCGTTGGCTTGGATGACCTGGATGACGCCCTTGAGGGCCTCGATCTTGGCCGTGTTGGCGCGGGACTCGTCCTTGAGCTTGAAGCGCACGCGCGTGATGCAGTGCGCGACGCTGGCGACGCTCTCGGCGCCGCCTACGTTCTCGAGTATGGATCTGGCCAGATCGTCGTATTTTTCAGCCATTATTTTCTCCTTAGTGATATTGCCCGGGCGGCTAGCCCAGGTCGCCTCCGTTGGTGGCGATGGCCTGTCGGTACCAATAGAAGCTCTTCTTGCGCCTGCGCTCGAGCGTGCCGTTGCCCAGGTTGTCGCGGTCCACGTAGATGAAGCCGTAGCGCTTCTCCATCTCGCCGGAGCCCGCGCTCACGAGGTCGATCGGCCCCCAGGTGGTGTAGCCGAGCATCTCGACGCCGTCCTGCTCGATGGCGTCGCGCATGGCCTCGATGTGCTCGCGCAGGTAGGCGATACGGTAGTCGTCCTCGATCGTGCCGTCGGGAAGCACCTCGTCATAGGCGCCGAGGCCGTTGAGCAGGACCGGGCAGAGCATGCCAAAGAAGCCGGCGATGACGGCAAAGGTCAGGATGCCCTGGACGAGGACGCCCGAGACGACGTAGTCCGGGCACACCGTGAGCGACATGACCACGGAGCCCGCGCATACGATGACGCCACGCTGCTCGGACGAGCAGGGGGCCTCGACCTTGCCGGAGAGGGTGACAAAGAGGGAGCAGGACACGGCCGCCCCCAGCGCGCAGAGCAGGGCCACGGGGTCGTACCCGGCGATGCCGGTCTTGTAAACGCCGCTGGCGAACACCGTTCCGAAGACGATGACCAGGGCGGAGACCACTTGGAGGGCCCTCGGCGGTCGGCGCGTCATGACGGTCTGCCACAGGAGCCCCAGCCACGTGAACTGGAAGAGGAGCGTGAGCGCCACCGGGGCGGGCAGCACGCTCATGGCGTAGCAGTAGAGGATTGAGGTGAGGCAGGTGAGGGCTCCCAGGCCCATGAGCTTGAGGGCGAGCTTCCAGCCCACGCGCTGCCAGCGGTGCCCGAGTGCATGGCCCGCGAGTGTGGCGAGGGCGAAGAAGAGGCAGCCGAACCACGCCTGGCTCGCCACCACCTGCGCCGAGGTGAAGCCCGCGGCGTAGGCGAGCTTGTAGGTCGTGGCCATCGCGCCGTAGCAGGCACCGCCCGCAAAGACCTGGAGCGCCGCCTTGGCCTGTCCCGCGCCCGTGGCTCCTGCCCCGGCGGCCTGTTGCTTGATTGTGTTTGTTCCTGCCATTAGGCTCCCTTCCGTCTGCTGTCTTGCAGATGCACGTCTCGTGCGTCTGTTCCCTGCAGTCGGAAGGTGGGCTCGTGCGGTCTTCTGGCGGTGCATGTGGCACCTGCTGCCAAGACGAAAAAAGCCACGCAACCGACTGCTCGGTTGCGTGGCAAAAAGGTGGCTAGCGCCCAGAAAAGTCCACGCGTTTTTAGACTGGGACAAAGTACTACAACAGGTGAGATTCCGTCAAGAAAAACCGAGGAAAAAAGTGAGTCTCTGCCCGCCGTACCTGTGGCGGTCGTTCCCCGAACGGGGCGGTGCGCTGGGGACTGTCTCGATCTGTAACAGTAAGACCCGGTTTTGGTCCGTAGATGTTACAGATTTAGACGTTTTGTCGGGGCGGTTTCCGTTTGTCTTGATCTGTAACAGTTAGGGGTCAAAAGTGGGTCTAGATGTTACAGATCGAGATTGTTGAGGATGGGTGAGGGTAGCTAAAATAGCCCCGTCCCTTTTAAACATTGGGAAATCGAGCGTGGCAAGCATGGGTCTTCGGGGTATAAGACGGCTAATTGTATGCCGCCTTACGAAAGGAACTCTCATGCCCAGCGTTGCCGTTCTCGCCGCCGATGGTTTTGAAACTATTGAATGCCTGACCATGGTCGATGTCATGCGTCGCGGCGGCGTGCGCGCCACGCTCGTCTCGATCATGCCCACACGCGAGGTCGTGAGCTCGCTGCAGATTCCCGTGACCTGCGACGCGCTCTTTGATGAGATCAACTTTGAGGAGTACGACTGCATCGTGCTGCCCGGCGGCCTGCCCGGAGCCACCAACTTGCGCGCCGACCAGCGTGTCTGCGATGCAGTCTGCGAGTTCGCCGCAACCAAGCACGTTGCCGCCATCTGCGCCGCCCCGTTTATCCTGGGCGAGCTTGGTCTGCTCGAGGGACGCCGAGCCACGTGCTTCCCCGGCTTTGAGAAGAGCTTCCCCGAGGGCGCTTATACCGGCGAGAAGGTCACGCAAGACGGCAACATCATCACTGCCAGCGGCATGGCACAGTCACTTCCCTTTGCCTTGGAGCTGCTGCGCACACTCGCCGGCGACAAGGCCGTCGAGAAGGTTGCCGAGGGCATCCAGCTATGATTTTGGCTTCGCAATCGCCGCGCCGCATAGAGCTGATGCGCGAGGCGGGCTATGACGTTCGCGTAATTCCCGCAGATATCGACGAAACACCTTTTGATGGCGAAGCTCCGCTTACGCTTGTCGAACGCTTGGCACGCGCCAAAGCCGCTGCCGTTGCCTCCGAGCACGCCGAACCCAACGAACTGACTGTCGCAGCCGATACCATTGTCACCTTTGACGGGCAAATTTTGGGCAAGCCGGCAGACGAGAACGAGGCACGCACCATGCTCCGCGAGCTTTCGGGCCGCACGCACCAGGTGGCAACCGGCGTCTGCATCGTTAAAGCCGGCGACGCTGCAGCTCCGCATGCCGCCGAAAGTCTGTCGTTTGTCGATGTGACCGACGTGACGTTCTATGAGCTTACCGAGGAGCAGATCGGGTACTATGTTGCCTCCGGCGAACCCATGGACAAGGCCGGAGCCTACGGTATCCAGGGCACAGGCGGCCGCATGCTCGTGCATGACATTTCGGGCGACTTCTACAACGTGGTGGGCTTACCCATCGCTCGCGTCGCACGCGCGATTCAAAAACTCTCGTAATTGCATCTGGCGCTGGGTATCCCCCGGCGCCTACAATTTTGCCGTACCGTACGGATCCCGACCGAGCATAAGGCCCGGCGGAAAACCGATAGGAGAAAACATGGACACCCTGCTCGAAGCCATTGACGTTTGCGATGTCGATGGCTTTTGCTTTGGCAACTATACAGACGAGGAGGCCGGTACCGGCTGCACCGTAATCGTGGCGCCCGAGGGTGCCACCGGCGGCGTTGACGTGCGTGGTGGCGCTCCCGCTTCGCGCGAGACCGATCTGCTGCGTCCCGAGAACACCGTCGATAAGGTCCACGCCGTCTGCCTTTCGGGTGGTTCGGCCTTTGGTCTCGAGGCGGCAAGCGGCGTGGCCCGCGAACTCGAGAGCCGCGGCATCGGCCTGCCCGTCGGCCCCACGCAGGTGCCCATCGTGTGTTCCAGCTGCATCTTCGACCTCGCCTTTGGCGATCCCACCGTGCGTCCCGACGTTGAGGCCGGTATCGCCGCCGTGCGCGAGGCGCTCGACCATACCCCCACCACACTCGATCAGGGCAATGTAGGTGCCGGCACCGGCGCCACCGTAGGCAAGCTCATGGGGCCCGCCACCTGCATGAAGGCTGGCCTTGGAGCTGCTGCCGTGGCACTCGGCACCGTCAAGGTGGGCGCCGTGGTCTCGGTCAACGCCTGTGGCAACGTGGTCGACCCAACCACCGGCGAGTGGGTGGCCGGCATGCGCGCCGCAGCCGATAGCGACCAGATCGTCGACATGGAGCTCGCCGCCCTTGCCGCCGCCGGCTCTATGAAAATGCCACTCGACCGCACCAACACCACCATCAGCTGCATCGTCACCAACGTGGAGCTCACTAAGGCCCAGGCCACCAAGGTCTCCCAGATGGCCGCAGACGCCTATGCACACGCCATCCGCCCCACACACACCACCAACGACGGTGACACCATCTACACCCTTGCCAGCGGCAAGCTGGGCAGCCAGGCAAGCGCCGCCGTTCCCCTAGACCTGCTGGGCATGCTCGCCGTAAGGGCCCTGGAAACCGCCATCGTAAACGGAGCCAAAACCGCCAAAACATCCCACGGCATCCCCGGCGTCGCGAAGTAATCCACTCGACCGTCGGTCGGAGGCGGGCGGGCGTTACGTTTGCTGCTCTACAGTCCTATGCAAGACGAAGGCCACATTAAGTGGCCTTCTTTGCATGCGGAACTCGCGACAAACGTAACGCCCGCCCATCTCCGACCGACTACCAACTAAAAACTTTTCAGCCCAGGCCCCTGTGTACCGCGCGTCCAAGATCTTCAAATTCAGGCAGCCTGACAATCGATTCTTATAGCAAAGGCCCCTTGGCCTTTAGTTTGATACAAGTTCCGCACGAGCCGGAAAGCACTTAATGTGCTTTCCGTGCGAGCAGGACTGTTCGCAGTAGCAAACTAAAGGCCAAGGGGCCCAGTCAACCTATCAGCAGCGATTACTCAACAGCTAGTTGAATTTGAAGATCTTTGAGGCAAGACGGTATAGGCCGAGTGTGGTTTTGTCTCCAGCCCGCCCGTGCAGGTTGGTAAAGAAGCCGACCACACCGTAGCGTGCACGACGATACATACGCTCGTCGTAGGCCTTCAAATCACTCCACAATGTCGTCAGGCGCTCGTCGGCGCAATCCTCATCGGAAAGCTTGGTAAGCACCGAACAAATTGCCATCATCATGGTGAAATAGCCCATCATGTACGCGCGCAGACGCGACGACTCGACATCGCTGTACAGATGGAACGCCTCCATCATAATGCGCGTCACGCGAAACTGCTGGTCCAGACGTTTGACCATCGTGGCCTCGTTGACGCTCTGGCCCTCGCGACCGATAAAGTAACGATAGAGGTCGATGTCGGCGTAGTACATGGTCTTGCAGCGCGGCAGCGGCACATAGGCGTAGATATTGTCTACATAGAACGTGTGCGGCGGCATAGGCAGATTGGACGCGCGCAGCACATCCGTGCGATAACACAGGCTGTGCATGAGCAAATTCTGGTCCGGACGGAAATGGCCAATCTGGTCCCAGGTAAAGATCTTTTTGCGCGGCAGGGCAAACTTGTAACCAATAGCGGTATGCGTACCCTCGTAAACCTTCTCGTACACATAGTTCGAGATAAACAGATCGACGCGCTGGTCGCGCTCCTCAAAGCCACGCAGAATCGAAAGCATGGTCGAAAGCGCCGCACCGTCGAGCCAGTCGTCCGAGTCGACGACCTTGTAGTAGGTGCCCTGTGCCTCGCGCAGGCCCGAGAGGACGGCCATGCCGTGGCCACCGTTCTCCTGATGCACCGCGCGGATGATACCGGGGTAACGCGCCTCCCACTCATCGGCCTTAGCTGCCGTCTCGTCCTTGGAACCGTCATCGACGATGATGATCTCGATATCGGTGGCGTAATTGCTCCCCTCCAGAATGGAGGTGATGCAATGGTCCATGTCCTTGGCGGCGTTATACGAGGGAATACCGAATGATATGACTTTATGCATGGCAGGCGATAATCTCATCCGAAAGATCGAGGGCAGAGTTGGTCACGGCATCCATATCGTAGTAACGATACTCGGCCAGGCGACCCACCGGGTGGAAGTTCGTCAGGTTCTGGACGCGCTCAAGATAGCGCTCATAGAGCTCGCGGTTCTCGGGCTCCAGAATGGCGTAATAGGGCGTCTCGCCCGAGCCGGGCGTATAGGCCTTGGAATACTCCTTCATGATGGTGGTCTTGCCGGGCAGGACCTGACCAGTCATGTTCTTGAACTCGGTGATGCGCGTGTAATCCTCGCTCGTGGTGTAGTTGACGGTGCCCACGGGCTGGAACTGGTCCATATCGAGCGTCTCGAACTTCATGTCGAGCGTACGGTACGGCAGAGCGCCCAAGTCGAGGTTGAACAGCTCGTCGAGCGGACCGGTGTAGACGATCTCGCCGCCATAGACCTTGCCGTCGATCTTGACGGTGGTCTCGTCAATCTCAAAGAGGTCGCGGGCGTCCACGTCGCAGAACACATCAATCAGATCGTGGTCGAGCATATGCTCGAACAACGCGGTATAGCCGTCCTGCGGCATGCCCTGGAAGGGGGCCTGCGGGAAATAGCGGTCATCGTCGCCCACAAAGACGGGAACGCGGCCGGTGATCGAGGGATCGATCTGGTCGGGCGTCTGGCCCCACTGCTTCATGGTGTAATGCAAAAAGACGTTCTCGTAGACGTAATCGGCGACCTCGGCAAGATCCGGGTCGTTCTTCTTGCGCAGCTCCATGATGGGCACCTTGACGTCCTTGCCAAAGGTCTCCACGAGCTTCTGATACAGCTCCTCGCCGCGCTCATCGCCAAAGGCGAGCTTGAGGCTCGCGTGGTTAAAGGGCACGGGCATAAGGGTGCCGTTGATGTTGGCGAGCACCTTGTGCTGGTAGTCGGTCCACTTGGTAAAGCGCGACAGAAAATTGTGGACGCGCTCGTTAAAGGTATGGTAAATGTGCGGACCATACTCGTGGACCAGGATCCCGGCCTCATCAAAGCAGTCGTAAGCATTGCCCGCAATGTGGCCACGGCGCTCCAAAACGGCAACGCGATAGCCGATGGTCTCGGCAAGACGGCGGGCACAAACGGCACCGGCATACCCGGCACCGACGACAATCATGTCGTATGCGCCGGCGTTAAAGCCTTCAGGCAGGCCTGAGGTAATCTGCATCGATACTCCTTGTCAAAAGCCACGGGCTCGTTAGCTGGGCTTTTCTCGAACATTCTTCGAGACATATTTATCAGAGCGATTATAGCGCTAATGCGTCCTATAATGAGCTTGCCACACAAGGAAAGCTCAAGCACCCCGGCGTACATATTTAAAAGGTAAACCCGCTAGCAGCGGGTTTATTCGTGGACAGCCGGGTGCCTGGAGCTTAGCGAAACGCTTGTAAGGAGTAACATGAGCGATTTCCTAAACCGTATGAAGTCTGCCGCCAAGGCCGACCTTAAGACGATCGTCCTGCCCGAGGGCGAAGATCCGCGCACCATCATCGCAGCTACCAAGATCATCGAGGAGGGCTTGGCAAAGATCGTCATCTTGGGCAACCCCGACGAGATCAACGTTCCCGGCGCTACCGTCATCGACCCGCGCAATGCCGAGAAGCACGAGAAGTACGCGCAGAAGTTTGCCGAGCTCCGCGCCAAGAAGGGCGTCACCATCGAGCAGGCTCGCGCCCAGGTGATGGACGCCACCTACTTTGGCACCATGATGGTCAAGATGGGCGATGCCGATGGTCTGGTCTCCGGCGCCTGCCACTCCACCGCCGACACCCTACGCCCCGCGCTGCAGATCCTCAAGACCGCCCCGGGCACCAAGCTGGTTTCGGCCTTCTTTGTGATGTGCACCGACACCCCGCAGTTCGGCACCGACGGCACGCTGATCTTCGCCGACTGCGGCCTCAACATCAACCCGTCCTCCGATGAGCTCTCCGAGATCGCCATCGCCTCCGCTCACTCTTGGTCCACCTTCATGGGCAACGTTGAGCCGCACGTGGCTATGCTCTCCTACTCCACCATGGGTTCCGCCGGCGGCGAAGTCGCCAAGAAGGTCCAGGAGGCCGTGAAGTTCTGCAAGGAGAAGGCCCCCGAGCTCGCCATCGATGGCGACCTGCAGCTCGACGCCGCCATCGTCCCCAACGTCGCCCAGCTCAAGGCTCCCGGCTCCTCCGTTGCCGGCAAGGCCAACGTGCTCGTGTTTCCCGACCTCGAGGCCGGCAACATCGGCTACAAGCTGGTCCAGCGCTTCGCCGGCGCCGACGCCTACGGCCCCATCCTGCAGGGCATCGCCAAGCCGGTTAACGACCTTTCGCGCGGCTGCTCTGCCGACGACATCGTGGGTGTCGTGGCCATCACCGCCGTCCAGGCTCAGATGGCTGAGTAGCGGACGCACTCGCCCGAAGGCCGTACGGGCTAACCCCTGAAAACGTCCTCGACCAATGAAACGCCCCCGTTCTGCTCCTTCGGAGCTACGAACGGGGGCGTTTCTGGTCTGCGGAATGTTTTCAGGGGTTAGCCCGTACGGCCTTCTACCGCAACGCAGCAATCAGGGCATCTGGAGTGGACGGCGGCTTGGCTACGAGCTGGGGCTGAAGATCTGAATGATTGGATGCCGTTGCTGGGGGGCAAACGATGCGGATATGGTCACTTTGGATTTGAAAGGCTTATAGGGCCTCGGCGGCCATTCTGCCGGAAAGCGTGTCCCGGTTTGAAGGCGGATTGCGGGATGTAGCTTCCACTTGGGGGCTGTTTGGGAAACTGTGGGACGGAATTATGCTTTGTTGTGGGTCGCATTTTCCGCAACCTGCCCCAAACGGAAAGTGTGTCCCAAAATCCGCGTTCAAAATGGGATGGGGTTTCCGCCGTCCGCCCTCCAGAAAAAAGCCTCCCGAGCTGTTGCTCAGGAGGCCTTTCGTTTACATGCAAACGAGCGCGTTAGTTGTTCTTGGTCAGACGCTCGACGTCGTGGGCGATCATGTATTCCTCGTCGGTGGGGATGACCATGACGGTGACGGCGGAACCGGCGGAGCTGATGACCTGCGGGCCGTTGCCCACGGCCTCGCGGTTCTTGTTGTTGTCGATGCGCACGCCCAGCCACTCAAAGCAGTCGCAGAAGGCCTTGCGGATCGACCAGTCGTTCTCGCCGATGCCGGCGGTAAAGGTGATGGTGTCCACGCCCGCCATGGATGCGATCATGGAACCGGCCTGCTGCATGGCCTTGTAGGCGAACATGTCGAAGGCGAGCAGGCAGCGCTCATCGCCCTCGGAGGCGCGCGTGCGGATGTCGCGGGCGTCGTTGGAGATACCCGAGATGGCAAGCAGACCAGACTGCTTGTTCATCATGTCATCGACTTCCTGATAGCTGTAGCCGCCCTCACGCTGAAGGTAGCACACGGTAGCAGGGTCGATGGAACCACAACGGGTGCCCATCATCAGGCCATCGAGCGGCGTGAGGCCCATCGTGGTGTCGCGGCACACGCCGTCCTCGATGGCGGCGAGCGAAGCACCGTTGCCCAGATGGCACGAAAGCAGACGGTGGCAGCGCGAGCCCAGGATCTCCTTGGCCATCATCCACTCGTAGCGGTGGCTCGTACCGTGCGCGCCGTACTTGCGCACGTGGTACTTGTCGCACACGTCCTTGGGCAGCGCGTAGGTGTAGGCAACCTCGGGCATGGTCATGTGGAACGAGGTATCGAAGACGGCCACGTTGGGCAGCTCCGGATACTTCTCGCGGCAATATTCGATTGCCGCGGCCTCGCCGTAATTGTGCAGCGGGGCGAGCGGGGCCACCTCAAGGATCTTGGCCATAACCTCGTCGTCAACGACTGCGGAATCATCGAAGTGCCAGCCGCCCTGAACGATACGATGCCCAATGCCATCAATCGTAAAGTCGGTCTTCTCGAGCTCCTCGAGCACACGAGCGATAGCAGAGCGATGATCGGGGAAAGGGACCTCCTCGGTCTGCTTGGCGCCACCGTTCTCGGAGTGGCCAAAGATGCCCATGTCCGAACCGATACGTTCGCAGTTGCCCTTGGCGAAAACCTCTCGGGTATCGGTATCCAAAAGCTGATATTTAAGGCTTGAGCTGCCGGCGTTGACAACAAGTACGTTCATGAGACTCCTTTGCAGTGCAATACGGTCGACGCAGACCCCTTAAGGCGGCCGCATTTTAATAAGAAGTTATCACAACTTGATAAATAGCTATCAAGCATATCGCCCAACGAGCACAAAAGAGGGGCCGAACGGCGCTCGGTCGTCCAGCCCCTCCCCTCTTGCAATTACTTGTCGTTGACGATGCGCTCGACGTCGGAAGCGATCATGAATTCCTCGTCCGTGGGGATGACGAAGATCTTGACCTTGGAATCCTTAGCGGACAGGCACCAAGCGCCATCGCCACGCAGGGCGTTGCGAGCGTGATCCATCTTGACGCCCATAAAGGCCAGACGATCGGCCACGCCGGCGCGGACAGCCGGAGCGTGCTCGCCGATGCCGGCGGTAAAGACCAGGGTGTCCATGCCGCACATAGAAGTGGCCATCTCGGCGGCCTTGGCGGCAATCTTGTAGACGAACATATCAAAGGCGAGCTGGGCCTCGGGGTCGCCGGCAGCGGCGAGCTCCTCAACGTTGCGGCAGTCGTTGGTCTTGCCGCCGGTCACAGCCATAAGGCCGGACTTCTTGTTCATCATCTCGTCGACCTCGTCGAAGGTGTAGCCACCCTCGCGCTGCAGGTAGCACACGGTAGCCGGGTCGATGGAGCCGCAGCGGGTGCCCATCATGACACCGTCGAGCGGCGTCAAGCCCATGGTGGTGTCCATGCACTTACCGTCCTCGATGGCGCACAGGGAAGCGCCGGAACCGATGTGGCACACGACGACCTTGCGAGCCTCGCCGTTGGTCATCTCGGCAACCTTCTTGGAGATGTAGCGGTAGCTGGTGCCGTGGGCGCCGTACTTACGGATGTGCAGCTTGTCGCAGACGTCCTTGGGCAGGGCGTAGGTCTTGGCGACCTCGGGCATATTGAAGTGGAAAGCAGTGTCGTAGACCGTGACGTTGGGCAGGTCGGGATACTGCTCGAGGCAGTACTCGATAACGTTGGCCTCGGGATTGTTGTGCAGCGGGGCGAGCGGAGCGACCTCGCGGATCTTGGCGAGGACGTCCTCGTCGACGAGGGAGGAATCGCCGAAGTACCAACCGCCCTGAACGATGCGATGGCCGATGCCCTCGATCTTGACGCCGTTGGCCTCGAGGTCCTTCAGGACGACCTCGATGGCGACCTTGTGGTCGGGGAACTCGATGTTCTCGGTCACCTTCTTGGAACCGTTGGCAGCGTGGGTGAAGGTACCGCCGGTAAAGCAGACGCGCTCGCAGGAGCCCTTTGCGGACACCTTGTGGGACTTGGTATCGATGACCTGATACTTAAGGGTCGAAGATCCTGCGTTGACGACCAGAACGTTCATGTGTCTCCCTACTAACAGGCGGTGTGGCGCCGCCAGGTTACATACGCTTCAATAATAAACCCAAACGCCCTCGCGCTCGGGTTTATTGCGTTGATATATAAGTTATCGGTGCCTAAGCTTTCGCCTCATCCCACGGAAGAAGCGCCCTCAGATGAGGTTCTCGCCCAGGTTCTTGCCGCCGAGGACGTGCATGTGGAAGTGCATGACGGTCTGGCCGGCATTGACGCCCTTGTTGGAGATGACGCGGAAGCCGTCCTCCAGGCCCTTGGCCTTAGCGACCTCCTGGATGGCGTGGGCCATGGCGCCCATGGTCTCGGCAGGTACGTTGTCGGCGATGTCGCTGTAGTGCTTCTTGGGGATTACGAGCGTGTGGACCGGCGCCTGGGGGTTGAGGTCGTCGAAGGCGATGACCTGATCGTCCTCATAGACAACGGTTGAGGGGATCTCGTGGTTGGCAATTTTGCAGAAGATGCAATCACACATGGTTGGTTCCTTTCTCACAGACCAAGGTAGTCTTTTTGGGACGGGGCTTTTTTGACTACTTTTTCGCAAGCGCAGGCACCTGGCGAGCCGTCGCGCAAGGGTAGTCAAAAAAGCCCCGTCCCAAAAAGACTACCCCAAAGTAGGCTGCGAGGTGGTTAGAACGAGAGGTTGTCGTCGGTGTTGGCGGCTTCGCCGTCGGCGAGCACGTCGTTGCCGTCGACGTCCTTAAGGAGCACCGAGACCTTCTGCTCGGCATCGGACAGGCGGGTGCGTAGGCTCTTGAGGAGCTCGACGCCGCGGGTATAGCTCTCGAGCGACTCCTCGAGCTCCATATCGCCCGACTCCAGGCTGCGGATGATGAGTTCCAGCTCCTGCGAGGCCTGCTTGTACGTAAGCTGCTCGACCGGGGTCTTCTCTGCCATATCTGTTTCCTTTCCTAAAGGTTTATCGCTATGAAAGGCGGCCTACTCGACCGCGTTGACGGTTGCTGCCACGTTGCCGTCCGCCATGCGCACGCGGATGGCGTCGCCCGGCTTAAAGGTCTTGGCGCTCGAAGCCACACCGTCCTCGCTGTACGCGATGGAGTAACCGCGGGCAAGCACCTTGAGCGGCGACAAGGCATCGAGCGACGCAGCAGCTCGGCCCAGGTCGGACGCGGGCTTGCTGAGCATCGTGCGCCCCTGATGCTCCAGACGGGAGCTCGCAAGCGTGAGCGCATGGCGTTTGCCATCGAGCCCCGAGGTGCTTGCGATCAAGCGCTCGGGCAGGCGCTCAAAGTCGGAGCGGAAGGCCCCAACCGAACGCGTTATGGCGCCGGACAGGCGATCGGCCGTCAGGGCAAGCTCGGACTCGCGACGCTCGACCATAAACGTTGGATCGTTGAGGCACGGACGGCGTGCGGCGGCATCGAGCGCATCGCCCAGACGGGCCGTATAGGTGTCCCAAGCGCGGCGACCACGCTGATCGAGCATTTCCAGATCGACCTGATCCGACCCGATCATCGAAGCCATCGCGGCGCCCAGACGCTGATGGCGCGTCTCGAGCACGTCGGCCAACTCCGTCATAGCCGGCGCCACCGATTCTGCCGCCGCCGTGGGCGTGGAGGCGCGGCGATCGCTCACCATGTCGCAAATCGAGGTATCGGGCTCATGGCCAATGCCGGTCACCACGGGCACAGGACAAGCCGCCACCGCGCGGGCAAGCTCCTCGTCGTTAAAGGTCATGAGGTCCTCGAAGGAACCGCCGCCACGCACGAGCAATATGCAATCGGGCGCCGGCGTAATGGAAGCGGCGCGACGCAAGCCTTCAATAAGCTCTGCCGGCGCACCCTCGCCTTGAACCTTGGCACCCACGCAAACGAGCTCGACGAGTGGGTTGCGACGACGCAATGTGCGCTTGACGTCATCGATTACGGCACCCGAAAGCGAGGTGACGACCGCCACACGCGAGCAGAACACCGGGATGCGGCGCTTGCGCGCTTCGTCCATCAGGCCCTCGCGGCTCAGCTTTTCGGCCAGTTGCGCCACTTGTTGACGCAGCAGACCCTCCCCCGCCAGCGAAAACGAGCGGGCGACAAAACTCATGCGGCCCGTGGGCTTATAGAGATTGAAGCTACCCTTAAAGCTCACCTGCATGCCGTCGCGCAGATCGAACGTGCGCTTGAGATAGGCGCCCTTCCAAATGATGCAGTCAACGGCGGCCGAATCGTCCTTAATCTGGAAGTAGCAGTGGCCGCTTCGGGCATTGGGGCCACGGAAGCCCGTGACCTCGCCCAAGACACTCAGCTGCGGAATAGCATCGAGTGCACCGGCGGCGATCTCCACCGCCTGGCTCACGCTGAGTTCCTTGCGCTCCCGATCGTCCGAGCCGTCAAACTCGGCGGAAACAGCATTGCCGGTTAGATTCCAGCCTGCCACGCAGCCTCCTTTCGTTATCGTGCACAAAGGCTCCAGCCCTGCGCAAATTCAAGTCCAACACATAGTACAGCGCCGCGGGGACACAAATCCCCGCGGCGCCTGTCAAGCCAATTTGTTATCGGTTGGAGTTTCTGTTGTAGCGAGCCATCAGGTAGAGCAGCTGAATGATCGAGGTGAGCGCTGCGGCAACATAGGTAAGCGCGGCTGCCGTCAGGACCTTCTTGGCACCGTTGACCTGCTTGGAGCTCATCCCCGACTGCTCGATGTACGCCACGGCGCGGCGGCTGGCATCGATCTCGACCGGCAGCGTAACCAGCTGGAACAACACACTAAACGAGAAGAAGATCAGCGCGAGGGTCGTGAGTCCCGCGATGTTCATAAACAGGCCCATGAGTAGCACGATGGTCCAGGTGTTCTGGGTAAAGTTGACGACCGGGACCAGGGCAGTGCGCACCTTCATCATGGCATAGCCGCTTTGGCGCTGGGCGGCGTGGCCCGCCTCGTGGCAGGCGACGGCAACGCTTGCGACCGATCCGCCCGAACGGTTGGCATCCGAGAGATACAGGTTGTTATCCTGCGGGTTGTAATGGTCGGTGAGCTCACCGGCGACGCCTTTGATACCCACGGCATTGCAACCGCTGGCGTCGAGCATGCGGCGCGCGACCGCAGCGCCCGTGTCGCCGTCCGAGCGAACCTTGGACCAGGTTTTATACGTCGAGTTGATATAGCTCTGCGCGGCAAGACCGAGCACCGTACAAACAAGGACGACCAGCAGGTACAGCGGGTCGATGCCAAAGCCATAACCATAGTAATAGGGCATGCGAATTCCTCCGAATCGAGTTACACGTTGGAGGCATTCTACCCACTCGCCCAGCCAACGAGACAGCATCGATGTTTTGACAATGTCAGCGAAAACGGCCGAGAGCGAGCAAGGTGACGTGAAAGAGAAGCGACGCGTACTTTGGTACGCGAGCGACGATTGAACGTCAGATTGCCGCTCTCGGCCGTTTGCAGCGTCGAGCTGTTACGCGGTTTGGTAAAACCGCGTAACCATATACCTACAGGAGCTCGATTTTGCCGTCCTTCACCGTCAACCCCATGTTGCCCGAGAGCAGATCGTCCAGACGCGAGCCCACAAGCTCAAAGCGCCAACCTTCGCGCAAAGGGCTCTGCTCGGGATGCTCAATATAGTCGGCCAGGTCATCGCGCGAGGCAATGACCGAGGTCGCCACGCCCGAACGCTCGGCAACCAGGCGAATGAGCGCGTACATGAGATCCGTTACGCTCTCCAGCTCCGGAGAGATCTGGCGATGTCCGCGCACCATGAGCGGCAGGCGATCGTGCGGGCAGCTCGCGCCGCGCTTGATGGCCATGAGCGCGCCGTCCACATCGCGCTCCCCCAGTTGATCGGTGCCGCGGATGCTGCGAAACTCCTCAACGCGCACGGGATTGCGCTTGACGAGCGCCAGCAGCGTATCGTCGGACATGACCCACTTGCGCGGGATGTTGCGGCGCTCGGCGCGGTCCTCGCGCCAGGCGGCAAGCTCGCGCGCAATGCCCAGCTGATGGCGGCTACACGAGTTGATGCGCTTGACCTTGCGGAATGCCTCATGGCGGTCGGCGCGGTAGTGCGACTCGTCTGCCAGCGGGCGCAACTCGTCGAGCACCCAATCCACACGGCCCAGCTCACGCAGGCGGCTCATCATCTCGGTATAGGCGACGATCAGATACTTGACGTCATCGATCGCGTACTCAATCTGCTTATCGCTCAGCGGGCGGCGCGACCAATCGGTCAGCGACTCGGTCTTGGGCAGCGATACGCCGCAGAACGTCTGAACGAGCGCGCCGTAGGAAATCTGCTGGCGCTCACCCAAAAAGGCGGCGGCGACCTGCGTGTCAAAAATCGGACGCGGCAGCGCACCCACGGTGTGGAGCATGACCTCCATATCCTGCGAGCAGGCGTGGAAGACCTTGACCACGCTCTCGTCGGCCATAAGCTCGGCCAGCGGCGATAAGTCGTCGATCACCAAAGGATCGACCGCGACGCTCTCGGCAGGGGTGGCAATCTGAACCAGGCACAGGCGCGGATGAAACGTGCGCTCGCGCAAAAACTCGGTATCGACGGCAATCGCATCGAACTCACGAGCGCGCTGACAAAAGTCGAGTAGAGCCTGATGTGTGGAAATGTACATATCAACCCATCGAATAAGGTTAGGCCCGAAAAACACGGGTAGGATATCGGCATTGCCCTACAACTATACTCGGTTAGTCACAGAACGGGAACGTAAGTATGCGCTGCCTTATCATCCACAACCCGGCATCGGGTCCCAGCTCCGATGAAATCTACGCATTCACGCACGCTCTTGCACAGGGCGGCGACGAGGTCGTAATGCGCTTTATCGGCGATGGCATGGAGCCCGAGGACGCGGTAGCGGACGTTCGTGAGTTCGACCGCGTAGTCGTTTCGGGCGGCGACGGCACCGTCTCCAACGTGCTCGACCAGATGCGCGGGTGCGGTGTCCCTACGCTCATCTTCCCCTCCGGCACGGCCTGCCTGTTCTTTAACAACATCGGTAATGCCCCCGAGGCGGCGGCGCTTGCCAAGGCTTGCCGCGCCGGCCGCACGGTCAAGGTGGACATGGGTGAGCTCTTTTGGATCGACGAGAACGGTAACGAGAAGCGCCACGGCTTTATCATCATCGCCGGCTCGGGCTTCGACGCCGAGATCATGATGAAGGCCGCCCCCACCAAAAACGACATTGGCGAGATCGCCTACTTCCTCTCCGCGCTCGCCACGCCCAACCCCACGGTGGCGCACTTTACCATTGAACACGACGGCATGGTCGAGGAGCTCGACGGCATCTGCTGCATGGCGGGCAATACCTCAGTCATCCAAAACGACATCAACCTGTTCCCCAACTGCCGCATGAACGACGGCATGGTCGACATCGTCGTTATTGAACCCGTGCGCACGGTGCAGCTGCTCCCCACGGTGATCACCGCCGCGCTCGACCCCGCCGGCAAGGTGCTCGGCCGCCCGCAGTTTAAGATTATCCAGACCAAGGAAGCCAAGATTACCTGCACGCCGTCGCTGGGTATGCAGTTCGATGGCGAGATCATCTCCAGCAACTCCGGTGTCTTTGGCGCCCGCGCGCTTCCGCAATGCCTCGACCTCATCGTCGACGAATTCTCACCACTTGGAAAATAGGAGAGCCCCGTGAACGACAACCCTATCCTTGGCTTTATCGTCATCGTTCTGGCCCTGCTCGTGGGCTACGCCATCAACCTGATTCACCGCCGAAAGAAGTAAATCCACATTGGTATGATATTCATCCAATCACCGAGGAGAAGTCCAAGGGCAACAACATGGCCGCCATGGGTGTTGGCGCCATCATCATCGGTGTCTGTGGCTTCGTGATCTATCGTCGCAAGAAGGCCTAAGAACCCCACACCTTAAGGCGCGGGCGGGATGGCCAAGGTCGCCCCCCGCTCAGCCCGCCCCTTCGACCGGCGGGAAACGTCGCTGAAATCTTTCAAAAAAGATTCCCCGCAAACACTTCGCTGTGCTATAGTGCAGCGCAACAGCAACTGGGTGCGACCGCGCCATGGCATCACGAAAGGAGCCACCAACATGAAGAACACGATGACGTCTCTCAACAACTGGTGGTGGCGTGATGCGAATACGATCGGTCGACAGTGAGTCCCTCACGCCTGTTTTTGCGCTCTAGGTGATTGGAAGGCCTCCGGTTTCGACCGGGGGCCTTTTTCTATCTCGAGCCCGATCGCATTCGCATCACGCGCCTCCGCTTTTCTCTTACACTCCCCTTTCTGAAAGGACCTTCACCATGTCTCAGAACACCACCGCCACCGCCCAGCCCCGCACCGTCCAGACCGCCGAGCGCGGCAAACTCGATATCCGCGCCCTTGTCCTGCTCGCCATCCTGCTTGCCGCCGGCTTCATCCTCAACTTTACCGTCGGCAAGGCAATCTCGGGTATCTCGGGCGGCATGATTAGCCCCGAGTTCATCATCTCGGCCTTCTGCCTCACCATCTTGGTCGTTCGTCCCAACATTGGTCAGGCACTCGTCATCGGTCTCATCTCGGCGGCCGTAATCCAGATCACCACTACCTCGCCTTTTGTCGATTTTGTCGCCGAGGGCATCGCCGCCATGCTTATGGCCGTCATTGTCAACACTGCCGCCAAGGATGGCCAAGTTAAGCCTGCCGTCGCCATCGTCGCTACGTTCGTGACCACCTTTGTCTCGGGCGTCATCTTCATGGTCATCAAGATGGCCATGCTCGGCGTAGTGGGCGAACTCGCCGCAGCCATGCTGCCCGTCGTCGCCATGACCGCTGTGTTCAACGCCATTCTGGTCGGCGCGCTCTATCTGCCCATCCAGAAGGCCCTTAGGCTTAACTAACCCGCTCGGCTTTACGAGCCACCCCATCTTGGTGTTCATTCGTGGCTCGCGTACCCAAGTACGCTTCGCTCCTCTTTCGCGCCAACCTGGGGCACCTCGTAAAGCCGTCTCCGTGCTTCACCAGTAAAGACTGTCCCAAACAACGAGCTTTTGGGGACGTTCTTAAACGACTAGTCATGTAAGAACGTCCCCAATGACTATGAAAGGTATCCATGGAAACGATCATCAACGTCGACGATGTCTCGTTCTCCTATGGCACGCAGACCGAGCAGGCGCTTAGCCACGTTTCGCTCAGCGTGAACAAGGATGATTTCATCGGCATCATCGGGCCTTCGGGTGCCGGCAAATCAACACTTACCGCCTGCCTGTCGGGCGCCGTGCCCCACCACTACAGCGGAACCTTCTTTGGCTCCGTGTTCGTTGACGGGCACGACACCTGCGAGGTCTCGCTCACCGACATATCGCAGATCGTCGGCAGCGTGCTGCAAGACATCGACACGCAGATGGTCGCCTCGGTCGTTGAGGACGAAATGCTCTTTGGCCTCGAGAACTTTGGCGTTCCGCACGACCGGATCGAGCAGCGCGTGAGCGAGACGCTTAAGGCCGTCGGCATTAGCGACCTGCGCGACCGCGAGATAGCCACCCTCTCGGGCGGCCAAAAGCAAAAGGTGGCCATCGCTGCCATCCTCGCCATGCGCCCGCGCGTCCTCGTGCTCGATGAGCCAACCGCGGCGCTCGATCCCGCCAGCTCCACGCTGGTTTTCGAAACGCTGCGCGAGGCAAACCGTAACCTCGGCATCACCATCGTCGTCGTTGAGCAAAAGGTCGCCCTGCTTTCGGAGTACTGCAACCGCGTGCTCGTGCTCGATCACGGCCAGATCGCGCTGCAAGGCGAGCCACATGAGGTCTTTGCGCACACCGACAAGCTCCGCGCCATCGGTGTCGATTGCCCGCGCGTCACACGCATCTTCAACAGCCTCGAGGCCGATGGCTTGGCAAGCGGCATCCCCTGCCTGGATGTCGACGAGGCCGAACGCCTGATCGCGGGCATCGTCGACCCCGACCGCGCGACAAGCGACGCCCAGGCGCCCACAGGCTCCCCGCACGCACCGTCGCTGCGCCCGCATGCGAAAGACGCCGAGCCGGTGCTCACGTTTGACCACGTTGAGTTTTCCTACCCCCATGGTGGCGCCGCCGTCCACGACCTCAACCTGACGCTCTATCCCGGCGAGCTCGTGGGCATTGTCGGCCAAAACGGAGCCGGCAAGACCACGCTCACCAAGCTGCTCACGGGTCTGCTCAAGCCTGCATCGGGCAGCGTGCGCGTTACGGGCTTGGACACGGCATCGGTTCCCACGAGCCGCATCGCCCGCAAAGTCGCAACCCTCTTCCAAAACCCCGACCGCCAGATTTGCAAGGACACCGTGCTCGACGAGGTCGCCTTTGGCCTGGAGCTTGCCGGCATCGACCGCGCCGAGGCGCTGCGTCGCGCCCAGCTCGTCATCGACCGCTTTGGTCTGCCGGCCGACGAGGCGCCCTTCTCCCTTTCGCGCGGCCAACGCCAAATGGTGGCGCTCGCCTCCGTCGTGGTGGTCGAGCCCAAAATCGTGGTGCTCGACGAGCCCACGAGTGGCCTGGACTACCGCGAGTGCATGACCGTGATGGAAACGGTGCGCACCATGGCCGAGCGCGGCTGCGCCGTTATCATGGTCTGCCACGACATGGAAGTCGTCTCCGACTTTGCCGAGCGCATCGTAGTAATGGCCGACGGTCGCATCCTCGATCGCGGCCGCACGCACGAGCTGTTCTCGAACATCGAGCTCATGCAGCGTGCCTATGTTGAACCGCCCCAGGTTATTGAACTCTCACGCCGTCTGGCATCCTCCGTCTCGCCCGCCTTTGCACAGGTGAGCGAGGTCACCGATATCGTTCGCATTACCGAGGAGATGGTCCGCCGTGGTTAATGTCATCGACTATATGCCGGGCGACACGCTGCTGCATCGTCTGAATCCCGTCATCAAACTGGGCCTCGCCGCTGCCATCATCATCGGCATCTTTTTGTCCGACACCTACGTGGCGCTGTTGGGGTTTCTGGCGCTCACGCTCGCGCTGGGAGCCTACGCCGGCGTCGTCGACCGCCTGTTCTCGCTGCTCAAGCTGCTGATTCCGCTCGCACTTATCATGTTAGCGCTGCAGCTGGCCTTTATGCGCGATGGCAACGTGGTGTGGGGCTTCGTCACCGACGAAGGCCTCATCACCGGCTCGAAGGCCTGTCTGCGCCTGTTGGGCGTAGCGCTGCCACTCATCCTGATGCTCATGGTGACCAAGCTCAACGACCTTGCCAATGCCTGCGTGGAGGTGCTGCACGTGCCGTATCGCTACGCCTTTACCTTTACCACGGCACTGCGCTTTGTGCCGGTGTTTGGCCAAGAGATGAACGCCATCATGGAGGCACAGACCGCACGCGGCGTCGAGTACGACACCAAGAATCCCGTCAAGAAACTCAAGCTCATGCTGCCGTTGTGCGTGCCGCTATTGATCTCGAGCGTGGGCAAGACCGATGCCTCCGCGCTTGCCGCCGAGCAGCGCGGCTTCTACCTGCGCACGCGTGCGAGCTCGTACAAGCGCTACCCCATCAAAGGCTTGGACATTGCCGTACTTATCGTCAGCATCGCCCTTATCGCCATCGGCTTCCTGTTCTAGCAATCGCTGGCAGCAACCGCAAAATGCAAAAGGCCTCGGCTCGCACAAACGAGCCGAGGCCTTTACTGTTTTCCCAGATAAAACCTACCAAAATAAACCTGTCCCTTTTTGGCAGGTCGAGGGCTACAGGCGGTAGGGGGCACCGCTGCGGATGATGGACTCGCGCACCAAAACGTCCATGGCGTCGAGGGTGATCTCGGGCATCTCGCGATACTTTTGCAGCACCGAAAGCTCCGTGCAGGCCAGAATGACGCGGTCGCAGCCGCTGCGGGCAAACTCCCACATCACTCGGTCAAACTTATCCATATCGGGCTCGCGTCCTGCCTTCACGTCGTCGTAAATAAGCGACATCACATCGGCCTGGCGCTTCTCGCTGGGATAGACAACTTCGACGCCCGCCGCCTCGCACTCGCGACCGTAGACGCCGGCACCCACGGTGCCATCGGTACCCATGATGCCGATCTTGCGCACCGGCTCGGCCGGCATGCTCAAGTTGGGGTCGAATTCACACTCCCCCATCACCACGCCGGCAAGCGCATAGCGCACCGACTCGCGCGGCATATGGATGATGGGGACCGAGGTAAACGACTGAATCTGATCGTAGAAGTAGTGCGACGTGTTGCAGGGAATGGCAATGTGCGCGCAGCCCAGCGTCTGGAGCGCCTGCGCACATTCCTTCATGGTCGCCAGCAGCTCGGCATGCTCGCCGGTCTTGATGGCCAGCGTGCGGTCGGGCATGGTCGACTTGGAAAGTACCACCATGTCGATATGTTCCTGATCACAGGTAGCAGCCGTGTGACGCACCACCTGGTCGTAGTAATACGACGTGGCCTCGGCGCCCATACCGCCGATAACCCCCAGCTTTTCCATCGCCGCCTCCTTGGTGACGCTCGCACCATTGCGCGTATCATACCCGCGCCCGTCCGATACAAACCGGGCGGGCGCGACGTTCATCCTATTTGTAATACGTCTTAAACAGCTTAAAGTGACGCAGCTTGGTGTGCCACATGCGCAGCCAGCGGTTAAAGACAAAGTCGCCCTTCATAAACGAGGGGTCGGCGGCCTTACCCTCCTTGACCAGGCGATGCGCCTTAGCGCGCAGCTCGGGATCCTTGACGTATTTATCGACCACGCCCATGGGGACAACCATCCACAGCGCCTCGTTCTGCGCCGTCACAAACTCGGGCTCAAACGGGCGGTTGTACACATACTCGTCCACTACGTACTTGGCAACGTTAAAGCCACTGTTGGTGACGTAGTAGTTACTGCGGCCCTGGCGAGTGTTGAAGTCGAAGAACTTAAACGAACCGTCGCGCTCGTCGTATTTGACGTCAAAGTTGGAGAAGCCCGTAAACTTGAGGTCCTCGAGCAACTTGCGCACGCCGCCCATGAGCTCGTCATTGGGCTCGGTGATGATGCAGGCGTGGTTGCCAACGCCGTGAGGCTGGTGCTCCTCGAGCAGCACGTGGCCCAGGCACATCATGCGCACCTTGCCGTTGCGGTCGGAATAGCTGGTAAGCACGCGCATGTACTCGTCGTTGCCGGGCACGCGATCCTGCAGGATCAGATCATCGGTGTAGCCACTCGCGTATACATCGCGAATGACCTGCTCCAGCTCGGCGCGATCGGCGATCTCGTAGGCCTTCTTCTGGCCCTCGAACTCGTGCTCCCACCACATGATGCCGTCCGAAGGCTTCAGGATCATCGGGAAGGGAAAATCGATCTGGTCGAGCACCTCGGCAGGAGCCTCGCCCTGGGCGTTGAGCATGGCCATGGTAAAGGTAAACGTATGCGGATAGGGAACACCGTGCTTCTCGCACAGCTCGTAGAAGATCTCCTTCTTCTGGCACTGTTCGAGCATGCTGTAGGGCGCATAGGGCGCGATGACGTTTGAGGCAAGCTCGCCGGCATCCTGAGCCTGTGCGGCAAGCGCGACATAGTTGTCGCCGCAGCCCATGAGAATAATCTTCTTATCGGGATTGGCCTGCGCGACACCGTTAATGGTCTCGATCATGACCGGCATGGTGTCGATATCAACATTGGGCGTGTAGTCGATAATCTGGCTGCGGTACGCAGGACCGGTCTGGTACTTGCCAAAGACCAGGCTCTTGACCTGATACTCCTCGTAAAAGGCGCGCGCCACCGAATAGGCGTTGATGTCGCCGCCGAGCAGCACGGGGATAAACTCGCGCTCTGTAAACTGCAATGCCATGGAAACTTCCTATCTAGAACTGCCCACGACGGGCGGTCTTTATGCAACCCGTTTATTTTAGCGTGCCGGACCGTTTCCTCCTAAAGCTCCACTGTATCTATGACAATCAACGCAATTATCCAGCATGAAGGCCGCGCTCACCGCCGTATGGCAAACGGCAATGAACCCACCGTTGTTGTAGGGTTCAGCATATTGATACCCCCGAGTGAAAGGCGCACGCGTGCTCCAGGACCTTCCAACCGATAACCCCATCCTCGATGCCGCAAAACGCGAGTTGGCGCCGCGCGCGCAAGCGACTGCTCCTCTGCGCACCGCAAACGATGCTTACGACGGTGCCGCCTACATCGCCTCCATCGATACATCGGCGCACAAAGGCACGCGCAAGACACCCGTCGCCGGCGGACACGATACCGCCATCGAGCAGTTTGGCCTCGTCTCCGATGCCCACGCCGGTGACAACATCAGGGCAATCAAACTCGGCGACGGCACCTGTTCGTTCACCCCCGCCCAGGCGCTCAACGAAGTAGGGCAAGCTCGCCGCAATGGGGCCTTATAGCCACAAACCCCAACGTTGAGATAGCTTTCACAGTCCAAAGCCCGTCCCAAACAGGCCCCCGTAACGTTAAAGTTGAACTCTATGGTTTCTCAACAATTCGATATAACTGCAGGTCAAAGCCAAAGTCTCAAGTTCAACTTGACCCTTTAAAACCTTTAAGGTTCAAGTTGAGGTCGAAAGCAGTAGTAGAATACCTGAGGAACAATAACCTACGATTGATTGCAGAGGGACTGGATGCAGCATTCGAATCATCGCACCGCAGCGCTCATCGCGTCGAAGCCGGCTCGTATCATCACGAGCGCCGCGCTCGCCGTTGCGTTGACGGCCACGCCGATGCTCTCCCCCGTCGCGGCGTATGCCGCCTCGCAGGCAACGCAGGATCAGCTTGCCGCCGCCCAGCAGAAGATCGAAGCCGCCACGAGCGCCTACAACGATGCCCGTACCAAGCTCGGCGATCTGCAGAAGCAGATTGACGCCAACGAGGCAAGTATCGAAAAGATCGAGGCGAAGCTTCCTGATCAGCAGGAAAAGGCATGCGCCGCCATGCGCGATCTGTACAAGTACCAGAAGGGCACCAACCCCATCGTGAGCTTCCTGGTCAACGCACAGAGCCTGGGTGAGTTCATCACGACCTGCAAATACACCAACCAGATCACAAGCTCGAGCGTCGACGAGATCGAAGAGCTCAATAACATGCAAACCGAACTCGAGCAGAACAAGGCCGAGCTCCAGCAGGCCAAGTCTCAGCTTGAGGCAGAGCAGAAAAACGCCGAGGATGCGCTGGCGCAGGCCCAGCAGCTCCGCAGCGAGGCACAGGCAAAAGCCGAGCAGGAAAATGCCGCCGAGCTTGCCAAGCTTGAGGCCGATAAGGCCGCTGCCGCCGAGAAGCTCTCGGGCGAGGGCGTGAGCGGCAGCAATTCCAGCAGCCAGGCCACCAACGCCAACACCACCATCGACACCACGGTGAACAACGCCAACACCGGTAGTTCCGATTACGATTCGTTCATTAATGAGTGGACGAGCCGCATCGACAATTACCTCGCCGGCTCCCCTATGGCAGGCCAGGGCTATAACTTTGCCGTCGCCGCTTGGAATACCGGTGTCGACCCCCGTTGGTCCCCCGCCATCGCCTGCATCGAGAGCACCAAGGGTGCTTATTGCGCCAATTCTTACAACGCCTGGGGCTGGAGTGCACGTGGCGGCGGTTGGCGCAGCTTTGGCAGCTGGAGCGAGGGCATCTTCGCTCACGTTGCCTATCTGGGCGCCAACTACGGCTCCACCCTTACCCCGGCTGCGGCCAAAAAGTACTGCCCACCCACGTGGCAGGACTGGTACAACAAAGTCGCCGCTCAGATGAACCGCATCTAAGTGCAACTGCAAAGGGCCCCAATGGGGCCCTTTTCTATTAGGTAGCGGAGGTATCGACGACGCCGGTCGCATTGGCAACCGCGACTATGACGATCATGCATAGGAGCAGCACACCCAATGCCTTGAGCCAGAGTTTCGCGAGTTTCTTGCCGCGATAGCTGTCGAGCAGTGCGAATCGCCGACGTAGACGGCGCTTATCGAGCACCGCAAAATGCATAAGCGCCATAAGGCCATCGACAAAGAAAAAATACTCGATTATGAGAAGCCACGTCGGGTAGCTTTGGTTTGCTCCCGTGGGTTGAAAGACGGCAAAGTGACTTCCGGCAAAGAACACAAGCAGCGAGAAGCAGACGAGCGTATTCCAAATGCGCCCCAGGGACTCCGGAACGCGAGAGAGCAGACCGCATGCAGCGGAGGTGGCAGGCCTAGGAAGCCTTGCGGGGTTCTGGAGCCCTTGGGGCGTCAACAACGTCTCCGAGGCCGGAGTACGGACAGGCGCAGGCGCAGGAGGCCGCACGGGGCGACTCAGATCGTATGCCGCGCGCGTCGCCCGTCCCAACGCTTCCGCACTCGCAAAACGCTTGGCCGGGTCGAGCGCCATCGCCATGCAAACGACATCGGCAAGTGGAGTGGGAATGCCGCGCACCTCGCATTGCTCGCGCATGTCGAGCCCTGGTTTAGGGTCGACTCCCGTCAAGCAGAAGAACAGCAGGGCACCGAGCGCGTAGACGTCGCTTCGCACGCTCGTCTGCCCAAACCCATACTGCTCGGGAGGCGCATAGGGCCGTGTCCCAAACTTGACAGTATCGGCATCGGCGCCATCGCGCCACACGCGCGCGATCCCCAAGTCGATAATCACCAGCGATGAAAACGTCAGGCCGTCATCAGGCGTATAGTTGGCACCTGTCACGATGATATTCGACGGCTTGAGGTCGCGATGGATCACCGGCGCCGAAGCCTCTCCCGCCATTGCAAAACCGGCATGGAGCTCGCCAACGGCGTCGCAAAGGACAGGATACAATTCACGCGCATAATCGGGAGCGGATCCCAGACGGTCCACCAGTGCCCCGAGTGTCTCCCCTTCGATGTATTCCATAACCACGTTGAGCTCGTCGCCCGCACGACGACAATCGACGATTCTGGGCAGGTGCTCAAAACGCCTGCCTGCCCGCTGAGCGGCAAACAGACGCTCGTATGCCCCGCCGATTTGAGCCGAAGCATCGATACGTTTACGGACAAAGGGACCGAGCGAACCACCGCCGGTTCCTTCAAAGTACACGAGCTCGGTTGTTTCAACGGACGAGCGCTTAAGTACACGCTCCACGCGATAGCTGTCGTCGCGATCGAGCGACGCCAGGTGCTCGGCAAGCGCTGCAGTCAGCTCGTCATTGGAATATGTTGGGGTCTGAGTATCCATAGCCTCCATCATAGCGCAGGGCGCAGACACCCCATGGCATCCGCGCCCCGTTCGTTTGCATCGTTGTTCGACAGCTCCGCCGGCTCAGATATCAGCGGCTAATTCACCGTCTCCTCGCCAAAGCGATACAGCTCCTCGTTGACCTTTTGGAGGCTGCACCCGCGATCGATGCAAAAGATGATAATCGCATCGCGGCGGTCCTTGCAGTTAAGGACGCTTACCCCGGCAGCCGTCAGCGCACGGTTGGTCTCTTTGAGCGTCAGCGCCATCGCAAAGGCAATCTGCAGCACCTTATTGCGACTCGGATGACGCGCACCGGTAAAGATCTGATAGCCAAAGGTCTCATTGAGATCGGCCATACGAACCACGCGCGAGCGCTCCAAGCCCTTTTCCTGCAGTAGCTGCTTCAGGTAATCCGAAAGCGACGGGGCGGCAAAGTCGTGCTCCCTGATATAGCCATCGATGTTCGGCGCATCGAGAAGCTCATTGAGCAGCTCCTCGGTCAGCTTTTTATCGGGCATACGACTTCACCTCCCATCCGGCGCAACGGTAGCGACATGCTAGGCCAGCACCCAGCTTGCAGTGGCAGACTTATCAAACATGTTGGCAAAATACAGTGCCTTCTTGATATCGCCATCAAAGTAGATATTGCCCGCCACGGAGCCACCGGCGGAAAGGGTACCAGACTGCAGCTCATCGGAGCCCTCGCTGTAGTAACCCTGATTCTGTTGGGCGCCGTTGGCGTCCTCGCCCTTCCAGTCGTAGATATTGTAATCTGCGCCCTCATCGCCATTGTTGACGTACGTGACGTGAATGCCCGTCATGGTCGAACCGTCATAATTTGTAAGGCCGGGCTGGACGGAATCGACAACGACGGAAAGACCGGCAGCTGTGGTCACCGTCGTGCCAACCGCCAGGTCAGTCGTAGGCTGCTCTTCCTTCTTCGCCTCTTCCTTCTTGTCGCCATCGCCAGCGTCCTCGGTGACGGTCGCCTTATCGCTACCACAACCGGCAAGAAGACCGGCAGTCCCCAAGGCGACGGTGGCGAATGCGCCAAGTGCAGCGCGACGGCTCAGCAGCACTTCGTTTTCGAGCTTTTTCATTATGCATCCTTCCTACGATCCGGCTACCGCGCCGGTACACAGCACATCGTAGGAAGGATTAAACTTGAATTCATTAGCTGAGAGCTAATTAGAAGGCGCACCCCAGTTCGAAACAGCGGACAACAAATTGCAACATTTTCGCAGGTAGATATAGGTGTCGTAATGAGGTCGG
>NZ_JBNPLJ010000022.1:0-37847 GCF_050313415.1 Collinsella sp. SGI.184
ACGCTTGGACTGAGAAGGGGGAGGCCTCGCGGCCTCCCCCTTTTTCGTTTGGGCGTTGTAAACTTAAAGCCCCTACGGCTTAATTGTCTTTTCTATTTGAAGAAAATAAAACGAATGACCAGCGCGATTGCCGCGATGGCAATGATCAAGAGCGCGATTTGGAGCCGGTGCTGTTTGCGTCGTCTGCTAGACGATATAAATATCGATTTTCCTTGCTTCGGCGTCTCTAAATAGCGGGCAGAATGCGTTAGGGTCTGCTTAGGGCGAGGCTCTCTTCGTTGTTGCTTAGCGGGTGTTTGGGCCTGCTCCTGGTTGCATGCGCTGTTTTTGGATAAGGGGGCATCTTTGAGATACGCCGATTCGCTCGGTGCGACGCCCATATGTTTGCGACCTGATTGAGATTCTTCAAGGGTTTGATAACGATTGCGAGTTACATATTCAGGCTCTGTATCGTCAATAGGCTCTTGGGAAATATGGGGACGATGGTAGCGTATGGTCTGCGGATAGGTTGATTTATCGTTCTGCATCTGATCATACGAATTGTCGGAGGCTTGATCGTCCATGATGCCCTTAGGTTGTCATTAATATTGTGTATACGCTCATTGTAAGCCCCAGCTTTGTTTAGCTAGGGCACATTTGGTATTTAAGGCACGGTTCAAAGAACCTTGACCTCATTAAACCTTAGTCATACAGACTTAGATATGCTTATAGATAGAGACTCAAAAAACTTTATATCAAAATGTATATATAAGAAATGGATGGGCATATATTAAAGCGTCAAAAGAAGCCCCTGCCACCTAGAAGATGGCTCGGCAGTCCCTTAAAGGAGTGGTAGTCATGGCAAGCATGGTTCCTTATCGTTCGGTTTTTGGTGTTCGTCCCTCTGCTAGCTCGTTGTTCGATCTGTTTGATGATATGACCGATCTGGCAAACAACTCGATCGCCTCCAAGGCGTTTCCCGTTGATGTTGAGGACAAGGGCGACGGTTACGAGGTTAAGGCCTATTTGACTGGCGTCGCGAAGGACGACATCGACGTTGAGCTCAATGAGGGTCGTCTTTCCATTAGCGTGAATGTTGAGGAGAGCGAAGAGAACAAGGACAAGAACTACCTGCAGAAGGAGTTTTGCTCTTACAGCGCGACGCGCGGTGTGTACCTGAAGGATGCTTCGAGCGAGGGCCTTTCTGCAAAGTATGCTGACGGCATCCTTACTGTTACGGTTCCTAAGATTGTCGAGAAGAAGAATGTTACGAAGATTTTCATCGATTAACGTTATCGGCCATTAACATCGGTGCCTGAGCTAAGGGGGCTGGGAAGCGATTCCCGGCCCCCTTTTCTATTTGAGACAGCCTACTGAATATTTGAGACGGCCTACTGAATATTTGAGACGGCCTACTGAATGGTCATGGGCCGATATTGCCCGGCGGGACGTATTGTGAGTTTATGTGGCCCCTCAACGCGGGTGGCGGTGCTACCAAGCTCGTTGTCGAGTGTTGCCCCAAGTGAGCTTGCGTAGCTTTTGACGGTAAGGCTTGGGCGATTGTTGTCTTGGCTAATGTGCATCGCGATAAGCTGCTCGGTGCGATCGGTTACCAGCGCGCGTGCGGCATCGGCGGCCTGATCGTTGGAGAGATGCCCTTTTGCAGACAGGATGCGTTCCTGAAGAAAGCGAGGATAGTCTCCTTGACGCAGCATGGCAACATCGTGGTTGCTTTCGAGCGCGAGAACGCGACAGTCCCTGAGCGTATCGATGGCATGCTTCGACAACTCGCCGGTGTCGGTGGCAAAGCCAACCGAATCACCCTGGGCATCAAAACGGTAGCCGACAGGATTGACAACGTCGTGCGATGTCGAATACGTTTGAATGTGGACCCCGGCAATAGAGAGGGCGTCACCTGGGTCGAATTCCTCAACAGACAGATGTGCAAGGCTTTCCTTTGATGCGAGCGTGCCCCTGCTGGAAAAGACCGGTCCGTTCCAATGTTTGCACCACACCTCAAGCCCCTTAATGTGGTCGCTGTGCTCATGGGTGACAACAAGGGCGGACACGTCGTCTGCCGAAAGGCCGAGCTCAGCCATGCGTTTGAGTGTTTCGCGGCGGGACAGTCCGTCATCGACCATGATGAGCCCCTGCGGGCCCTCGATGAGTGCGCAGTTGCCTTTAGAGCCGCTGCCGAGGATATGAAGGTGCAGGCGAGACATAAGATTCCAAAGGATACAATGAGTGCTGACGAATAGAGGAGGAAGCGAATGCCAACGGTATCACAGCATTACGGACACCATGCCGTACCCGGGGCAGTCGATGAGACCCGGACGAGGCGGCAGGCTGCTCCTGTGGTGCTCATGGTATCAGGCGGTGCGGACTCGACGGCACTGCTTCTTATGGCGTGCACATCAAAGCTGGATATCCAAGATGGACGCGGCGTTGCCCCCATTGCTCGCGAGCGCCTACATGTGCTTCATGTAAACCATCACCTGCGAGGCAAGGCGTCCGACGGCGACGAGGCCTTTGTGCGCGAGCTCTGCGCACAATATGGCTTGCCGCTGTGCGTGGAGCACGCCTATTTTGATGGGGAGTCGGGCAATATCGAGGCGGCTGCGCGCGAGGTGCGTTATGCCGCGGCGCGAAGGTATGTTCGCGAGCTTTGTGCCAAGATGGGGGCGCCGAGAACGGCGGCGCGCATCTGTACTGCCCATACCTCTTCAGACCGCGCGGAAACATTTTTGATGAACGCCATTAAGGGGTCGGGCCCTGCTGGGCTCTCGAGCATTCCCCGCCGAAGGAATATTGTGGTACGCCCCTTGCTCGACCTAACTCATGGCGAGCTTGTGGGCTATCTGCAGGTGCATGGTCAGCCGTGGCGCGAGGACGAGACCAACGAAGATATCTCGTATCTGCGAAACTACGTTCGCCACCGGGTAATGCCAGTGCTGGCGCAGCGTAATGCGAGCGTGTGCAAGACGATTGGTGCCGCCTGTGAGATCTTGGGTGATGAGGATGCGTTTCTATCCCAGTTGTCGGCACAGGCGTTTCGAAGCTGCCTGCGCAAAGAGGCAGCGGGCGCGCTGGTGCTTGATGCCAGACGCCTTGCTGCGGCCGAGGTGGTAATCGCGCGGCGCATCGTGCGACTGGCGATTAAACGCATCGATCCGGACGCTCGCCCAGAGATGCGCCATGTGGAGCGAGTCCTCTCCTGTGTTGCCGAGGGTGCGGGTTCGGTTACGCTTCCGGCGGGGATTGACGCACGTGTTGAGTTTGGCATGCTGGCGTTTAAGGCACCGGCGGCTCGTGAGGGCTTGGTTGCGGACTGGATTACCATACCCGGCCGTATGTCGTTGGGCGGGGGACGTATGCTGGTCACAGAAGCGATAGCCGTTGAGCCGGGATGCGATATCGTGCGCCGCGCCCGTGAGCTTGCGGCTGCTGGGGAAGTGGCAGCTTTGGTGGACGCGGCTGCCCTGGGTTTTGCCAACAGCGATAGCGAGCGGATCTTGGCGGGCTCGCGCGGCGAGGTTCCTGCCGAGGGGCGATTGGCGCGCCTGTGGGTGGACGGTCCCGCACCGGGAGACGTGATGTGCCCGTTAGGCATGAGTGGCCGAAGCAAGAAGGTATCCGACTTGTTGTGCGAGGCCCGTATTCCCGTTTCCGAGCGCACCGGCGTGCCCATGGTAAGGACGGCACCGGGGGGTGTCGTGGTGTGGGTCGCCGGAGTTCGCGCGGACGAACGCTTTAAGTGCACGGCGGCGACGCGTGTGGCCTATCTGCTTCGCGTGGTTGACGCGGATTAGCCCCTCGCACCAGTTTTTCTGTGCGGCGTTGACGGTATTCCCGCGCTGATGGTGCACGGGCTGGAAAATATACCCCGTGCGCTGCTAGAATGTGTAGTTCGCGTCCATACGGCGGTGTGTGGGCGATTAAGCACAAGAAAGGGTTGTCATGGCTTCTCAACATCCGGATATCGAGAAGGTTCTGTTTACGCAGGAGGATATCGACGGTATCGTCTCTCGCCTGGGCGAGGAGATTACGCGCGACTACGCGGGTAAGGATCTGGTGCTGATTGCGGTCTTGCGCGGCGCTGTGGTCTTTATGGGCGACCTGATGCGCAAGATCGAGCTGCCGACCAATATCGATTTCATGGCCGTTTCGAGCTATGGCGACGGTGTGAAGTCCTCGGGCATCGTGCGTATCATCAAAGACCTTGATATCGATATCCGCGGTCGTGACGTGCTGATCGTTGAAGACATTCTGGACTCGGGCCTGACGCTCAAGTATCTGATGAAGAACCTTGAGAGCCGCAAGCCCGCTTCTCTGGAGGTCGCCGCCTTCCTGTGGAAGGACGTTGAGGACCGCATCTCGGCCATTACGCCCAAGTATGTTGGAACCCATTGCCCCGATGCCTTTGTGGTGGGCTACGGCCTCGACTATGCCGAGCGCTATCGCAACCTTCCGTATCTGGGCATTTTGAAACCGGAGGTTTATTCGTAAGATGCCCGACGACCGTAACGACTACAATTCCCAGACACCCCGGGACCCTAAGATTCCGGGGATGCCCGGAGGCAAGAAACCCACACGTACGGGCTGGCTGTATTTTCTTTTGGCTTGCGCACTTCTGGGCTATGCCTTCTTTAATATGGGTTCCGGCTTTGCCAGCTCCAGCAATACCGTTAAGCTCGCGACGAGCGAGATGGTGAGCGCCATCAAGCAGGATCGCGTCGAAGATCTGACCTATACGGTTCAGGACGGAAGTGTGACGGGTCATTACTGGAAGGCGAAAAAGGACAAGGGCGACACGAGTGAGCTCAAGAGCTTTTCCTCGACCTATGTCGGCTCCGATTCGCTTGCCGAGCTCATGGCGGAGCATCCCGACACTAAGTACATCGTCAACACCAACGACCCCGATTTTTGGGGCGACTTGGCGATGAGCGTACTGCCGACGATTGCCCTGATCGCCATCATGTTCTACTTTATGCGCCAGATGATGGGCGCCAATAATAGGAACATGCAGTTTGGCAAGACCAACGCCAAGACCAACGAGGCTACGCGTCCCAAGGTCAAGTTCGAAGACGTTGCCGGCGTGGACGAGGCTGTTGAGGAGCTCGAAGAGATTCGCGATTTCTTGAGCGATCCGGACCGTTATCGCAAGCTGGGTGCCAAGATCCCGCGCGGCGTTTTGCTGGTGGGCCCTCCGGGTACCGGTAAGACGTTACTGGCCAAGGCCGTTGCCGGAGAGGCCGGTGTCCCGTTCTTTAGCATCTCGGGCTCTGACTTTGTCGAGATGTTCGTGGGCGTCGGCGCCAGCCGCGTGCGCGACCTCTTTAAGGAGGCCAAGTCTCAGGCTCCGTCGATCATCTTCATTGACGAGATCGATGCCGTGGGACGTCAGCGCGGAGCCGGTCTGGGCGGCGGTCACGACGAGCGCGAGCAGACGCTCAACCAGCTGCTGGTCGAAATGGACGGTTTTGAGGAAAGCGAATCGGTCATCCTGATCGCCGCGACCAACCGCCCCGATATTCTGGATCCGGCATTGCTGCGCCCCGGTCGTTTTGACCGCCAGGTTACGGTCGACCGCCCGGATGTGAAGGGGCGCGAGCAGATCTTGCGCGTGCATGCCGAGAACAAGCCAATGGATGAGGACGTTAAGTTTGAGAAGCTCGCCCAGATGACCGTTGGCTTTACCGGTGCCGACCTGGCAAACCTGCTCAACGAGTCCGCGCTGCTTGCCGCTCGCCGTCATCGCTCCGTGATCTCGATGGACGAGGTCGAAGAATCGATGGAGCGCGTGATTGCAGGACCGCAGCGCAAGGGGCGCGTGATGACCGAAGCCGAGCGCACCACGATTGCCTACCACGAGAGCGGTCATGCTCTGGTGGGTCACATCCTGGAGCACTCCGATCCGGTTCACAAGATTTCGATTGTCAGCCGCGGTCAGGCTCTGGGCTATACGCTGCAGCTTCCGCAGGAGGATCACTTCCTCAAGACCAAGAACGAGATGCTCGACGAGCTTGCCGTGTTCTTGGGCGGTCGCGTTGCCGAGGAGCTCATGTGCGATGACATTACATCGGGCGCGAGCAACGATCTGGAGCGCGCGACCAAGATGGCGCGCGAGATGGTTACGCGTTTTGGCATGAGCGAGGAGCTGGGCACGCAAGTGTTTGGCGAGGCGCAGCATCAGGTGTTCCTTGGTCGCGATTATGCCGATCACCAGGATTACTCCGAGGAGACGGCGCGCCGCATCGATATCGAGGTTCAGCGCATCATGCGTGAGGCCCATCGCCGTGCTGTTGAGATTTTGGATGCCCGTCGCGATCAGCTCGATCTGATGGCGAAGGTGCTGCTTGAGCGCGAGACCGTCGAAGGCGACGCCGTGAACGCCCTGCTTGACAACGACTGGGATGCCTACCTTGAGCGCGAGGGCGACATTCTGGCAGCCAAGGAGGAGCGCAACGCCAAGGCGGGCGGCGTGCCGACCAAAAAGCGCATGCCTCGTATGAGCGAGGAGGAGCTGGCAGCTGATGCCGCAGCTTTTGCGCAGGCGGCCATGCAGGAAGATGCCGAAGTCGCATCCGATAGCGCTGACGATGTCGAGGCTGCTGACACAAAAAAGGCCGATGGCGACACCGAGGCCGACGAGTAGTCTTTGTCGCGAGAGCCTCCGCGGGGAAACCTGCGGAGGCTTTTTCTTTTGAGCGATATGGGGCCATCTGTTGATTGGGGACAGACTTAAATGAGCGTTTTCACGCATTTAAGTCTGTCCCCAATTAACATTGCTGCGGTACTTTGCTTGACTAAAGCGTACAATACCGCCTATGCGAAAGGGGAACAGATGATCAACGAAACCATGTTTGCTCGCGGCGCGGAAAGCTCTATCATCCGCGAGATCTTTAGCTATGGACTTGAACGCAAGGCACAGATCGGTGCGGAGAACGTATTCGATTTTTCGCTGGGCAACCCGAGTGTTCCGGCGCCCGCTGCCGTGGCGGAGTCCATCAAAAAGGCCTTGGAGCTGCCGAGCGACCAACTGCACGGATACACGCCCGCACCAGGCCTGCCGCAATGTCGTGTCGCTGTGGCCGAGTCGCTCAACCGTCGTTTTGGCACGAGCTATGAGGGTAAAGATGTCTTTATGACCGTGGGTGCGGCGGCTTCGCTCACCTGCACGCTCAACGCTGTTACCAATCCCGGTGACGAGGTCATTGTTATCGCCCCGTACTTTCCGGAGTATCGCGTGTGGATTGAGAAGGCCGGCTGTACGTGTGTCGAGGCACCCGCCGATGAAGACACGTTCCAGCTGAGTGTGGGCAACGTGCTCAAGGCGATTACTGATAAGACGGCGGCCGTCATTATCGACTCGCCCAACAACCCGACCGGTGCCGTATATACGCGTGACACGCTGACGCGACTGGCCAATATTCTGCGCGAGGTCAATGCCAAGCGTGATCCCGAGAATCCGATTATGCTCATCTCGGATGAGCCGTACCGCGAGATCGTGTACGGTGCCGAGGTACCCTGGGTACCCTCAATCTACGAGAACACCGTCGTGTGCTATTCGTATTCCAAGTCGCTGTCGCTGCCGGGTGAGCGTGTGGGCTGGATCTTGGTTCCCAACACCAATCCGCAGGCTGCTCGCCTTATGCCGGCCGTCGCCGGTGCCGCCCGTACACTGGGTTTTGTGTGCGCACCGGCGCTCTTCCAGCGCGTGATTATCGACTGCATCGATGAGCCGAGTGATGTCGAAGCCTATGCTCGCAACCGAACGGCGCTCACCGACGCATTGGCGGAGTACGGCTACACCTACGTTGAGCCGGACGGCGCTTTCTATCTGTGGGTGAAGGCGCTCGAGCCCGACGCAAACGCTTTTTGCGAGCGTGCAAAGAAGTACGAGTTGCTCGCGGTGCCTTCGGATAGCTTTGGCATGCCGGGTTGGTTCCGCTTGGGTTATTGCGTGAGTTACGAAACGATTATCAATTCGCTACCCGCTTGGAAACAGTTGGCGGACGAGTATCGTTAAAAGCAGAGCGCTCTGCCTACAATGTTTTACGTGAAACGGGGTTTGGTGTTAAACCGGACCCCGTTGTCATGGACGTTGTGTCTTTGGGATGGAGCGGTTTTACGACTATCGAAGGCTATGCGTACAATGAATATACGCGACGGCCATACCAGATAAGGAGACCTGATGCCCTACCTGCTTTCCTGTGACATTCATACCCATACGATGTTCTCTGCGCATGCATATTCGACCATTGAGGAGAATGTGTACTGGGCGGCAGAGCGTGGCCTGCAGGTTCTTGGATCTGCCGACCATCTGAGCTCTATGGTTACGGCTTGCCCCAATGACCTGCGCAGTTACCAGTTCTTTATCAACCAGGATATATGGCCGCGCATTTGGAGCGGCGTGTTGGTGCTGCGTGGCGCCGAGGCCGATATCGTTTCGCTGGACGGAAGCCTGTTTGGCGAGGACACTCCTGTCACGCTCGATATTGCCGGCGATTCGTACAGCCGTCAGCATTCGCTGTTCGATCGGGTTACGCGTAATTTGGATTATTTGGTTGCAAGCGTGCATAATCCGCAGTTCGCTGAAGGCGCGACGCTGGCCCAGACGACCGAGATGTATATCAATGCTCTGGAGCACCCCAAGGTGTTTATGCTGGGGCATACGGGTCGATCGGGCGTGCCGTTCGATATCGACGAGGTGTTGCTTGCTGCTAAGGCTAAGCACAAGATCATCGAGATCAACAATCACAGTCTTGAGCATGGCGCGGATGCCGAGCATTGGGACGTGTGCCGCAAGATTGCCGAGCGGTGCGCCGAGCTGGGCGTGGGAATTGGCGTCTCGACCGATGCGCACATTGGTATGGCAATTGGTAAGCTCGACCAAGCGCGCAAGATGCTCGACGAGATTCACTTTCCGCTGGATTTGATCGTGACACGCGACCGCGAGACGCTACTGCGCGAGATGGCGGCAGCCGGCGTGTGTGACCTGCGCAAGAGGATGTAGCGGAGTTCATAAACCAAGTAAGGGGGCGGCCCAGACGGGTCGCCCCCTTCTTGTACCGGTGGATTAGCGGCGCTCGAGGACCGCTACAGTTTCGGTGTGGTCGGTATGGGGGAACATGTCGACGGGCGTGATCTTGAGCAGGCGATAGCCACCGTCGAGGAGCTGGTGCAGGTCACGCTCTTGGGTCACAGGGTTGCAGCTGATATAGGTGATGCGGCGAGGTCTAAGCGCGCAGGCGGCTTCGAGGAACTCGGGGGTAGAGCCGGCACGCGGCGGATCGATGGAAAGGACGGTGACGCGCTCGTTGTTGTCGGCGGCATCTAGGATGTAGTCGGTGGCATCGTCGGCCATAAACCAGGCGCTGCGGGTAAGACCGTTGAGCTCGGCGTTGCGGCGTGCGTCGGCAATGCCCGCCGGGTTGCGCTCCACGCCAAGTAACATGATACCGATGCCCTTGTTCTGAGCTTCTTTAGCTGCGCAAAGACCGATGGTGCCGCTGCCGCAGTAGGCATCCATGAGAACATCGCCCTGGTGCAGATCCATACCGTCGATAGCGAGCTGGTAGAGCAGCTCGGTCTGCTGCGGGTTGGTCTGGTAGAACGCGGTGGGGGAGATATCAAACTCGCAGCCGAGTAGCTGGTCGCGCATGCATTCAGCGCCATACACGATGTGGGTTTCCTCACCCAGGATGGCGTTGCCAGGGCGTCCGTTGATGTTTTGGGCGACGGTGACGATACGCGGATCGAGTGCGGCGATGGCCTCAAAGAATTCCTGCGCATGCGGCAGGTCGCGCTGGGCGGTAACGAGGGTGATCATGATCTGGTCGGTGCGCCAGCCGCAGCGAACGACGGCATAGCGAAGCAGGCCCAGATGCTTGTCCTCGTTAAAGGCGGGAATGTGCAGGCGCTCGGCCTCACGCGCAATGCCGTTAAGAATCTGACGGGCTCCCGGTGCCTCGACGGGGCATTCGGGAACAGCGACGATTCTGTGCGTGCCGCGCTCAAAAAAGCCGCAGCGGACAGCGCCGCCTTTGCCGGGGGCAAAGGGAGTGGCGGCCTTATGGCGAAAACCACGCGGCGCAGGATATTTGCCCGGGTCGCCCAGGGTAACGTCCATACCGCGAATGGGGTCGACGGCTATGCCCTCACGCTCGCAAAGAGCAGCAAAAAGTTCTTCCATGGCAGCCTGCTTGGCCGCCAGCTGCTTCTTATAAGGCCTGTTGAGCGCCGTGCATCCACCGCAAGCTTTCATGATGGAACAGGGCGACTTGGGATCAACGGCCTTATGAGCGGACCGGGACGACTCATTATGCGAGCGCTTGGAACGAGCTTGAGGCGCCTTATCCTCGCCCCGACAAAAGCTGGGGCGCTTGGCCTTAGCCTTGCCATTGGCTTGCCTGCCCTTCGCATCCTGAGACGACTTGGATTTCTTGGAAGATTTTTTCTCCTCCGACCCCTCAGCCGCCTCGATCAAAGCACGACGAGCCTTACGCTCCGCACGAGATTCTGCCATGAAGTAACCCCACTAATTTATAAATTGAAATCTGAAAGCATTGTACCGTGCCAAGCTAGCAGACGATATACAAGCGTCCACTTCACGTTAGTGATAAGTCCAACGACGTTTGCCCGGCGCGGGCGGGGAGCGGCGCGTAATTAAGTTTATCGCGAGTTCCGCACGCAAAGGAAAGCACTTAATGTGCTTTCCGTCTTGCGCAGGACTGTAGAGCAGGAAACTTAATTACGCGCCGCTCCCCGCCCGCGCCGGGCAACTTCTCCCTTGTACTCTATCAAGGTAAAGTGTATGATTCTGAACGTTACATGACTCACTTTACTTAGCTAAAGTGCCATCAAGGGGGAATACCATGAATACCGATATGTCTCGTCGTCAGTTTGTTGGTCTAGCCGGCTCGCTCGCCACGGTGCTTGGCCTTGGTCTTGTCGGCTGCGGCGGTGGTGCCGACAAGGGTTCCACTGCCGGCTCTGCCGCGGCAAAGGACGCCAAGGGCGTTGTGGAGTCTAAGAAGCTCGTGGTGGGCTTTGACAAGTCCTATCCTCCGTATGGCTTTGTGGGCGACGATGGCGAGTACACCGGCTTTGATCTCGATTTGGCCAAGGCAGTTGCCGATAAGCAGGGCTGGGAGGTCAAGTACGAGGCCATCGACTGGGACGCCAAGGATACGCTGCTCAACTCGGGCGCCATCAACTGCATCTGGAACGGCTTTACCATGGAGGGCCGCGAGGACGACTACACGTTCTCCGAGCCGTACATGCTCAATGAGCAGGTGCTGGTGGTCAAGAAGGATGCGGGCATCAAGAGTTGGGACGACCTTGCCGGCAAGACCGTGATTACCCAGACCGATTCTGCCGCACAGGATGTGCTAGAAGGTGACCAGAAGGATCTGGCGGCGACGTTTGCCACGCTCGATACCATCGGCGAGTACAACACGGCTTTTATGCAGCTCGAGAGCGGCGCGGTCGATGCGGTGGCTTGCGACCTTTCGATCGCCCAGTATCAGCTTGCCGCCAAGCCCGATGCCTATACGCAACTTGACAAGCCGCTGTCCAGCGAGCACTACGCCGTTGGCTTTAAAAAGGGCGACACCAAGTCGGCCGACGCCGTGACCGAGTCGCTCAAGGCGCTCTATGAGGACGGTACAGTCAAGGACCTGTGCGACAAGTATGCGAGCTACGGTCTATCCTTCGACAACTGGGTTTTGAAATAGCCACAGCACCCAACCTTGCGGCTCCAACCCTCCTCGCGTACCAAAGTACGCTTCGTCGGGCTTGTCGCTCGCAATCTTGGGCACTGTGCCTATTTCAATTAACACCTGCTGTTCTGTTGCTGTGAAAGAGAGCTTGGGTTGTCTATTCAGGTCATGATGCAGATGCTTGGCCAGGGTTTCTTGGTCAGTTTGCAGTTGTTTGTGCTCACGCTGTTGGGCTCGATTCCCTTGGGAATTCCCGTGGCGTTTATGCGTATGAGCAGAATCGCGCCGCTGCGTTGGATTGCGCGCATCTACATTTCGGTCATGCGCGGTACGCCGCTCATGCTGCAGATGTTTGCCATCTACTTTGCTCCGTATTATGTCTTTGGTATTTCGCTCACGCCCGATTCCAAGTGGACAGCGTGCGTCGTGGCATTCATCATCAACTATGCCGGCTACTTTGCCGAGATCTATCGCTCGGGTTTGCAGTCTATCCCGCGTGGTCAATATGAGGCCGCCGAGGTGCTGGGTTACTCACACCTGCAGACGTTTTTGTACATTGTGATGCCGCAGGTCGCTAAGCGCATTTTGCCGGCGATGGGCAACGAGATCATCACACTGGTCAAGGACACGTCGCTGGCGTTTGCCATCGGCGTGGGGGAGATGTTCTCGACGGCCAAGGCACTGGTTGCCTCGCAAGTGAGCATGGTGCCGTTTGCGATTGCGGCACTGATCTACTGGGTCTTTAACTTTGTGGTCGAGATGCTGCTGGGCGCCGCCGAAAAGCGACTTGACTACTACCACGACTAGCCTGTTCCGTCGTGCTTTTCAAACACATGGAGGTTCCCGTGTCCGGAACGGTAATGAATATAACGAGCGCGCGCAAGGCGTTTGGTGGCAATGAGGTGCTCAAGGATATCTCGCTCGAGGTAAAGCGCGGCGAGGTCGTGGCGATTATCGGACCTTCGGGCGGCGGTAAGTCAACGCTGTTGCGCTGCGCAACGCTGCTCGAGACGCTTGACGGCGGCTCGCTTTCGTTTGGTGATCTAGCCGTTGCGACGGATGCGGGATCGGGCACGGTGTATGCGAAAGGCGATGTGCCCAAGCAGGCGCGCTCGCGTTTTGGCCTGGTGTTTCAGAACTACAATTTGTTCCCGCACTATACCGTGATGAAAAACATTACCGACGCTCCGATCCGCGTGCTCAAGCGCCCACGCGAGCAGGTCGAAGCACGTGCGCGTGAGTTGATCGCGCAGATGGGGCTTACGGGCAACGAGAACAAGGTGCCATGCGAGCTTTCGGGCGGTCAGCAGCAACGTGTGAGTATTGCGCGCGCCTTGGCGCTCGATCCAGAGATCTTGTTCTTCGATGAGCCGACCTCGGCACTCGATCCCGAGTTAACGGCCGAGGTGCTGCGCGTCATTAAAGACCTTGCCGCGCAGAATATGACGATGGTGATCGTGACCCATGCGATGCAGTTTGCGCGCGATGTTGCCGATCGCGTGGTCTTTATGGACGGCGGTCGCATTGTCGAGGAGGGTCCTGCCGAGCAGGTTATCGGCCATCCGCGCGAACGGCGCACGCGCGAGTTCCTGAGCCGTATCGAGGGCTAGGCTCAAGTAGACATTGAGGCGAAGCCGCTGCAGGTCTTATGGCCTGCGGCGGTTTTTATTTGCGCCGATGGGGCTTAATAACCGCCTCAGGCGTTTGCCCCCTCCTCTCGCCGCCCGTATTCATACGTGCGCCGAAAGGTGTGCATGGGCAGTCGCCCGCGAGGGTAGGGTGGTGGCATAGGACATTTGGAGGGTGAGCCGGATCGGCTGCCGACCATGCTGCTCCCGGGACGGCATCGACCGCGAACTCTCCCCGTTGGCGTCGCGCATTGCGCGCGGCCCTGCAAGGAGGTCATCATGGGTGCTCCCAAGACCGGTAACGTAAGGAACGTGGTGCTCGTAGGCCAAGGTGGGGTGGGCAAGACTTCACTCGCCGAGGCCATGCTCCACCTTTCCGGCAAGACCGCCCGCCTGGGCGGCCACGACGGCACCAAGCCCACGCTCGACTATGACCCCGAAGAGGTCAAGCGTGCGTTTTCCATCTCGACGACCATTGCGCCGATCGACTGGAAGGGTGCGCGCATCAATGTGCTCGATGCCCCGTGCTACCCCGATTTTATCGGCGACGCCTTTGCCGCGATGAGCGTCTGCGAGACGGCTCTGTTTGTGGTCGACGCCGAGGCCGGCCCGCAGCCTACGACGGTTAAGCTCTGGTATGCCGCCGAGGACCTGCGTCTGGCGCGTGCGGTGTTCGTAAACCGCCTGTCGCGCTCCGAGGCCAGCTTTGCGACCACGATGGACCTGCTGCAGGAGCGCTTTGGCACGCGCCTGGGCGCCGTGACCCTTCCCTGGGGCGAGGGCGAGGACTTTGACGGCATCATCGACCTGGTGCGCATGAAGGCGCGCCATTGCAACGGCGCCGAAGCCGTTGAGTCGGAGATTCCCGAGGAGTATCGTGCCCAGGCCGAGGAGGCCCATGACCATCTGTGCGAGCTGGTGTCCGAGGCTGACGACGAACTGATGATGAAGTACTTGGAAGGCGAGGAGACGCTGACGCAGGAGGAGCTTGAAGGCCTGCTGTCGAAGGCGATCGCCGAGCGCATCTTTGTGCCGGTCTTTGCGGGCGATTGCATCAAGGAGCAGGGCGTCAACTCGCTGATGGACGACATCGCCACGTACTTCCCGGCGCCGACGGACTACGGTGAGATGCCGCTCATCGACGGTGATTCGCTCAAGATTTCGAGCGATGATGACCGCCCGGTGGCGTTTGTGTTTAAGACCCTGGCCGATCCTCAGCAGGGTCGCATCAGCTTCATCAAGGTGCTGACGGGTACGCTTGAGCCGGGCCTTGAGCTGATCAACGCGCGCACCCGCAAGAGCGATCGTCTGGCTCACCTGTATGTGATGTGCGGCCGCGACATGACCGAGGTCGGTCACGCCTATGCCGGCGATATCATCGTGGCACCCAAGCTGGCGGCCGAGACGGGCGATACGCTCTCGATTACCGGCAAGGTCGAGGCTGCGGCGTTTAAGTTCCCCAACTCGCAGTACCGCATCGCCATCGAGGCCGAGAATCGCGGCGACGAAGAGAAGCTCTACACGTTTATCGAGAAGGCATGCAAGGCCGATCCGACCATGAGCATCGACCGCGACGAGGAGACCGGCCAGACCATCATTTCGGCGGTGGGCGAGGCGCAGGTTTCGGTCCTGCTCAATCGTCTTGAGGACCGTACCAAGGTCGCGGCCAAGAGCGTGCCGATTCGCATCCCATATCGCGAGACCATTCGCCGCACGGCAACTGCCCAGGGCCGCCACAAGAAGCAGACCGGCGGCGCCGGCCAGTATGGTGACTGCTGGCTGCGCGTAGAGCCGCTCATTGGGCCCGACGGTACGAGCGACGGCTATGAGTTTGTGGACGAGGTCGTAGGCGGCCGCATTCCGCGCTCGCTCATTCCCGCCGTGGACAAGGGCGTTCAGGAGACCATGAAGGACGGCATCATTGCCGGCTACCCGCTTACGGGCATTCGCGTGGCTGTGTACGATGGCTCGTATCACAGCGTCGACTCCAACGAGATGGCGTTCCGCGCGGCGGCTCGCATCGGCCTGCGCAAGGCATGCGCCGACGCCGACCCGGTGGTGCTGGAGCCCATCGAGGAAATCACGGTGACTATTCCCGAGAGCTACGCCGGCGCCGTGATGGGCGACATCTCGGCATCGCGCGGTCGCGTGACGGGTATGGAGACCGATGAGCGCGGAGACACCGTGGTCATCGCTCAGGCGCCTCTCGCCGAGCTGACGGATTACTCGACGCGTCTGCGCTCCATCACGCGCGGCACGGGCGACTTTACCATGAAGCCTGCGGGCTATGAGCAGGTGCCTTATGACGTTCAGGCCAAGCTGGTCGAGCGCTATGAGGAGGGCCGTGCCAAGTAGCGTTGGGCGTTGTCTGTAACATACATGCCGATGCAAGGGCCGCTCTGGGCAATCCAGGCGGCCCTTTTTGATCCCTGGGGGATGGAGGAAAACGGTCCATTTAGGTTTTGGGGCAGCTTGGCCGGCCCTAGTCTCCCGAGGCCTGATTGCGGCCGGTAGCGTAGTCGATCTGCACATGCGGCTGCAGGTTGTAGCAATATACGTGGAAGCAGAGGGCCTTGCCGTGGTCCTCGACCGATTGTGCCTCAAGACGCACGCCACGGCAGACGAGTTCCTCTTCGTTGTACATGGGCGTGACACGGTAGAGCACATGGTTGCCCGTCTCGCGGATGTAGCCGAGAATCTGCTCCTCAAATGGCAGCATGCCCGTTTCGTTGAGATAACGCGTGCCGGTGAGGAGATTCTTGCGGTTGGCGTTTTCGCCGCAGAGCGACCAGGCGATGAGGTGACAGCGGTTGTAGAGGCTCTGGCCCGGAATAAAGTCGTAGCGCTGCTGGCGCCATCCGGCGGGATGGATACGCGAGATATCGCCGCGCTCGCCTTGACCGAGCGATTCGGGGCCCACGCAAGCGAGCGCTTTGCGGGTGCGGCCCAGGCTGTCGAGCTTGGAGAACTTCTTAAAGCAACCTTCTTCTGTAGCGCGCTCGTATTCATCGAGCGTGAATGATGGTGTGCCCAACGGGTGCGTGCTGTCGGCTCGCAGGGCAACATAGGGGTTGCCCGCGTAGTCGGGAATGCTGCTGAGGTATACGCCGCGGGCGCGGTCGAGATTGGGGTTTTCGACCTCGTCGATGGGGGTGGCGGCGCTGTCCGCGGAAACGTCATCACCGGTGTCGGGTGCGGCGGAATGTGGCTTGTCGCTAGAGTTCGGGCTGTTTTGGGAGTCTGTGGAGTTTGCCGTTCCCGATTCGAGTCGGGCAACCAGGTCTGCCTCGTCGTCGGTGCGGCTGGGACTCTCGTCTTGCTTCTCGGCCAGAGCCGCCGCCTGTTCATCACTTTGCGGCGAGAGCAGTCTGGGCGCCCCGTCGAGCGATCCCGTAAACAGCGCAAACCCCAGCACCACAGCGGTGCCGATAGAAAGTGCTTGCTTGTAGGCGGACTTGCGCGACATGGTGACTCCTGGACGGACGGTTGGGAGTCTACCAGTCTAGCAGGAGCCGGCAGGGGCCGTTCTGTCGAACAAATACTTAAGATTTGGGACAAACGCTACGGATTCATTTGCCTCATATGGAGCTGCGGCGGTTGTGAATGTGGGGCTATTCGGCGTTTCCCCAGATAAAACCTGCCAAAATAAACCTGTCCCTTTTTGGCAGGTTACTGGTTCATATTGCCGTGGATGTAGGGGGTGACTTCGGGGGAGATGTGGGCGCAGCCCAGCTCGCGCAGCGCGGACTCGATGGCGGCGGGCAGCGGGGTCTTGCCCTCGGCATTGACGGTAGCACCGCCGAGGGCGGCAATCTTGGTGATATCTGCGGGAACGGCTTCGATATGCATGCAGCCGCCGACCAAGCGCGCGCGAACCTGCGACAGACCAAGATCGTGCAGGTAGTCCTCGCAGGCGCGGATTAAATCGACCTTTTCGCGCGTAAGTTTCTCGCCCGTGGGGACGCGCGTGGCAAGACAGGCTCCCGCCGGCAGGTTCCAAACGGGATAGCCCCATGCGCGCAGCAGCTCGCGCTCTTCGTCCTTGGTAAAGCCGACCTCCATAAGAGGGGAGCGTACGCCGAGTTCTTTGGCAGCGCGCATGCCGGGACGGTAGTCACCGCGATCGCTTGCATTGCTGCCATCGATGACGGTGGGAAAGCCGAGCGACTTAGCGTGGTTGACGATGGCGGTAAAGCCGGCGTGCTTGCAGTGGTAGCAACGGTTGGCGTCGTTGCAGGCTACTTGGGGGAGCTGCAGCTGATCGACCGAAAGATTGAGCACGGGGAGCTTAAAATGCGGTCCCTCATTGGTTTGCCTTTCAACGGATCGCTCAAACGAGGTCTGTTCGGGCGTGCCGATGAGCGGCGTGGTGAGGTGAACGAGAAGCGTGCTGGCAGGCATGATGCGGGCGCAGACCGCGGCCAAAAAGCTGCTGTCGACGCCACCGGAAAAGCCGATGGCGACGCGTCCGTATGCCAAAAGCAGCTGTTCGAGCGCCGCGAGTTTGTCCTGAAGCTCCTTTGCAGGTGCGATAGTGTCTGAAAGCATAAAACAATCCTTACCATTGAGTACTCGGTCGAAAACTATAATCCTATCGGACTGCTCGTCATATGACTTCTGCCTATGTAACGATAGTGCAATATGCTATATACGTTATATACAAGTTTGTAAAGTGCGCTAGAGTGGCCGTAATGCAATCCGGTGAGGGGACCGATATGATCAAGACTGTAATTTTTGACATGGACGGAACGCTGGTCGATACCGAGCGTTTGGGCATCAAGGCATGGAAGGCGGGCGCTGCCGAGCTGGGGGTCGCGATTGATGATGCGCTGATCCATCAGTTTATCGGCCGCACGCTGCCCGATGTCATGGACATCCTTGAGGCGCGTTACGGCAGCGGAGAAACCGCTGAGGCGATCTATCATCGCCACAAGGAGATTCGCGACGAGATGGTCAAGACCGACCTGGAGCTTAAGGCCGGCGCCGCTGAGTGCCTAGACGAGCTGCTGGCTGCGGGCTATCACGTGGGCCTTGCGACGTCGTCACGCCGCGTCGCGGCCGAGCGCAATCTTAAGACGGTCGGCCTCTTTGACAAGTTTGAGACGGTGACCTGCGGCGAGGACGTCGTGCACGGCAAGCCCGACCCCGAGATGTATCTGCTTGCCTGCGAGCGCGCGGGCTTTGCCCCCGAGGAATGCGCCGTGGTCGAGGATTCGCGCAACGGCTGCGTCTCTGGCATCACGGCCGGCTGCCATGTCTTTGCCGTTCCTGACATTGTTCCGCTGCCGCAGGACGTGGTGGATGGCTGTGAGGCCGTGCTCGACACGTTGTTCGACCTGGCGGCGGCAGTCGTCAAGGCCGTGCGTTAGACAATTGCGGCGTTGAAACGAGCAATTGCCCACGTTTGCGCTTAAGCAAAAGGGGCCCGGCAATGGTCGGGCCCCTTTTGCTTAAGCGGTGACTTAGCATACTTGCGGGCGTGCTATAGATACACGCCGAGGTTGATGGCCGTGGCGTCGGTCTGGCTGCTTGCCTGGGTGCTGGCGCGCTCCAGCAGGAACGGCCGCACGAGTTCTTGGCGGTTGATGTCCTCGGCGGCTGTGACCTCGGTGACGGTGCGTGCGGCGGAGCCGATACGGACGCGTTTGGTTTTTGTCGGTGCCTTGTTCTCGATTTGCTCCACGAGCAGCTGCACGCCCTTGCGGCCAATTTCGTAACCCGGCGGTGCCACTGTGGTGAGAGGGACCGACCCGCTCCATGCAAGCGGGTTGCCGTCGCAGCCGGCCACGCGAACTTGCTTGGGGACGGAGATGCCTTTGTCGATCAACGCCAAGATAACACCCGAGGCCAATACGTCGGTTAGGCCGATGACAAAATCGGGACGCTCATCGGTGGAACGCTCGGCAATTTGAGTGCCGATACTGTAGCCGTCGGCAGCGGTATTCCATTCTCCGGCGTCAATGACCTCAATTTTGATATCGGGATGAAGGGCGAGGGCCTTGTGAATGCCAAGCACGCGCAGGGTGAGCTGCATAAATGCCGCTCTGCCCACAACGGTGATATGGCGTGCGCCGCGGGCAATGGCGAGCTCGGCGATAATGCGCCCCTGTGCCTCGTTATCGGCGGCCACGTAGTAACCGGGCTCGGAACAGTGGATGTCCAGATGGACAATCGGCACGGGCATCTTGGTCATGGCGGGGTGCCAATCGGGGGATGCCATGGGCTGAACCATGACACCGGACATCTGCGTGCCCATAAAGTAGCGCAGGTAATGGTCTTCGAGAATATCGTCGTTATCGGCGTTAGCGATAAGCAGGTCGTAACCGTGCTTGCGGGCCTCGTTATGGGCGCCGCTGGCAATTTGGAGCGAGAAGCCGTGGTCGAGACGGGGGAGGACCAGGCCAAAGGACTTGGCGGTGCCTCCTGCGAGCTGACGGGCGCTTTGGTTGGGCAGGTAGCCAAGGCGATTGATGGTCTCGTTGATGAGTTTGAGGGTCTCGGGGCGCAGCTTTTCGGGATGGTTGAGCGCGTTGGATACCGTGCCCAGCGAGACCCCTGCCTCGCGCGCGACGTCGCTGATTTTTACCTTTGCCATAGCGGCCCCTTTGATGCGTTTCAAGTACAAGCCAGATTGTAGCATCGCCCGTCCCTAGGGTGTCAAAACCTGCCAATTAGGGACAGGTTTATTTTGGCAGGTTTTATCTGGGGAAACGCTATTGCCAACGCGACCACCACGAAGGGGACAGGCACCTTTGTGGCGGTTTGGACCGGCTGAACGTGTGTGCATCGGGTGGTATCTAAGTTGAGATACCACTTCTGGTATATCAGCTTGCGCTTGCGTGAGTACAATACTCGAACGTTATACGTCTCAGCGCCCCTTGTGCGTGGACGTTTTGCAGTCACGCGAGCGAAGGGATTTATCCTATGTGCGGAATTGTCGGCTACACCGGCTCTGATATTGCAAAGAACATCCTTGTCACGGGCCTTAAGCGTATGGAATATCGCGGCTATGACTCCTCGGGCGTCGCACTCGAAGTGGGCGAGGGCACGGCGGCTCACCTCGACGTCATTCGCCGCGTGGGCAAGGTCGCGGGCCTGGAGAGCGAACTTACCAATGTCGACAGCGACGCCACCTGCGGCATCGGCCACACCCGCTGGGCTACCCACGGCAAGCCCTCCGTTGTCAACGCCCATCCCCACACCAGCTGCGACGGTCGCATCGCCATCGTCCACAACGGCATCATCGAGAACTTCGCCGAGCTGCGTGAGGAGCTGGAGGGCCGCGGCCATCACTTTAAGAGCGAGACCGACACCGAGGTCTTTGCGCACTTGATCGAAGAGGCCTATGCCGAGACACACGACCTGATGGCTTCTGTGCGCGAGGCCTGCACCCACGTGGTGGGCGCCTATGGTTTGGCCGCCGTTTCTGCCGATGAGCCCGGCGTGATCGCCGTGGCCCGCAAGGACTCCCCGATTGTGGTCGGTGTCGGCGAAACCGGCTCCTACGTTGCCTCCGACGTGATCGCGCTTATCGATGCCACCCGCGATGTCGTGGTGCTCGAAGACGGTCAGTTTGCCAAGCTTACGCCCGCAGGCGTCGAGTATACCGACGAGGCTGGCAACGTGATTGAGCCCAAGCTTACCCATATCGACTGGGACCTGGATATGGCCGAAAAGGGCGGTTATCCCGACTTTATGCTTAAGGAGATCCATGAGCAGCCTCGCGTCGTGCGTGATACCCTGGTGGGCCGCATGACCCCCGCCGGTGAGCTCGATATCGACGAGCTGGGCCTTTCGCTCGAGGAGCTCAACGATATCGACCGCGTGTATGTGATTGCCTGCGGCACCAGCTACCATGCCGGACTTATCGCCAAGAACCTTATTGAGGGTTGGGCTCGTATTCCTACCGAGGTCGAGGCGGCAAGCGAGTTCCGCTATCGCAACCCCATCATCACGCCGACGACGCTTGTCGTGGCCGTGTCCCAGTCGGGCGAGACGGCCGACACCCTTGCCGCCATTCGCGATGCACGCATCAAGGGCGCCAAGGTCTTTGGCATCACCAACGTGCTGGGCAGCCCGGTGGCGCGCGAGAGCGACGGCGTTATCTACACCAAGGCCAACAAGGAGATTGCAGTTGCCTCGACCAAGAGCTTCATCGGTCAGGTCGTGAGCCTTACGCTTTTGGCCCTGCTGCTGGCGCAGGTTAAGTACCGTCTGACCACCAAGCAGGCGCGCATGCTGTTCCGCGAGCTTTCCGATACGGCCGAGCAGATCCAGTGGATCCTGGATACGCAGACCGAGGCCGTGCACGAGGCCGCGCTTGTCTGCAAGGACGCGCAGTCTGCATTGTTCGTGGGTCGCGGCATGGGCGCCGCCATTTCCTACGAGGGCGCGCTCAAGCTCAAGGAGGTCAGCTACCTGCATGCCGAGGCATATGCTGCCGGCGAGATGAAGCACGGCCCTATCGCGCTGATCGACCCGGGTTTCCCCGTTATCGCGGTTGCAACCAAAAGCGCAACATACGACAAGACGGTGTCGAACCTCATGGAGTGCAAGGCGCGCGGCGCCAAGGTCATCGTCGTTGCTACCGAGGGCGACGAGGAAATCAACAAGATCGCCGACTGCATCATTCGCGTGCCGGCCGTCCGTGACGTATTCAGCCCCATCACGGCGAGCGTTCCGCTGCAGCTGCTCGCCCGCGAGGTTGCCATCCTGCGCGGTTGCGACGTTGACCAGCCCCGCAACCTGGCCAAGAGTGTCACAGTAGAGTAATCGAGTTCCTACGTCCTAACAACTAAGGCCCGGCTTCGTTGCAGCGGAGCCGGGCCTTGTTGCATTTGCGCAGATAAAACCTGCCAAAATAAACCTGTCCCTTTTTGGCAGGTTAGCGGAGCTTGCTGGTCTCGAAGTACTCGGGATATTGGTCCAGGACCTCGGTCTGGTTGCGGAACATCATATGCAGGTGCTTGCTGACCAAAAAGCTTGCCTCGATAGGATCGCGACCGGCGATGGCGCGGCGGATTTGCTTGTGCTCGTTAACAATCTCCTGATTGTCGAGCGCCTGCGTAGCGGCGCGCAGCCAGCGGAAGCGCTCCAGGTCGGCATTGGTCGCCTCGAGCCACGACCACACGGTGCTGCGGCACGCGATGCTAAAGATCATGCGGTGCATGAGGTTGTCGCTTAAAAAGAAGCCGATGCGGTCCTCTTCGGCCATGGCTTTTTCCTGCAGCGCGATGGCTCGGTCGAGCTGCTCGATGCCTACCGAGGTGGCACGGGCGCAGCACTCCACAATCACCTGCTTTTCCAGGTGCTCGCGAATGTAGCAGGCACTCTCGGCAAGGGTGAGGTTGATGGGCGAGACATAGGTGCCGCTTTGGGGCACGGTGCGCACTAGGCCCTCTTGCGCCAGACGAACCAGTGCCTCGCGCACAGGGGTGCGCCCCATATCTAGGTCGTCACAAAGCTGCTTGACGCCCAACTTTTCGCCCGGCTTGTAGTCCAGGTAGACTATTTTGCGTCGAATGGTGTGGTAGGACTGGTCCTGTAGGCTCGTTTCCTGCTCGCCGACGTGCATCGATTCTTCCATAGTGCCTCGCAACTGTTCTATCACACTCATATGTCAGTTGTTAATTATGCCGCGAATCAGCTCTCCGCGCTGGGTAATTCGGTTGTTGCCCGAGAACTATTGCGGCATCTTAGTCTGTTTTTGCGTATGGCTGTGCTCGATGTTGCCGTATCATAAGCCGTCGCAAACGTGAAATAGAAAGAAGGAATCCCATATGCAACTGGTAAATATCGTACGCGAGCGCTGGAAGGGTGTCTTGTTCTGCCTGATCATCGCCATCCCTGCGTCGTTGCTCGGCAAACAGATTGAGGTGGTCGGTGGGCCGGTATTTGCCATCCTCTTTGGCATGGTTCTGGCGCTCGTCTTTCCCAAGAATCGTCGCGAACAGCTCGCCGCCGGCGTCACCTATACGTCTAAAAAAGTCTTGCAGTACGCGGTTATCCTGCTTGGCTTTGGCATGAACCTCTCGCAGATTCTGTCCAAAGGCGCCCAGTCGTTGCCGATTATCGTGGCTACGATCTTGACCTCGCTCATCATCGCCTTTGTGCTCTGCCGCGTTATGAACGTGCCGGGCAAGATCGCGACGCTTGTGGGTGTGGGTTCGTCGATTTGCGGCGGTTCCGCCATCGCCGCGACCGCGCCCGTCATCGATGCCGACGATCGCGAGATTGCCCAGGCTATTTCGGTCATCTTCCTGTTTAACGTTATCGCGGCGCTCGTGTTTCCAACGCTTGGAGGCATGCTTGGGCTGACCAACGAGGGCTTTGGCCTGTTTGCCGGTACCGCTATCAACGACACCTCGTCTGTAACGGCTGCGGCGAGCGCCTGGGACAGTATGCACCCTGGCGCCAATGTGCTCGAGAGCGCTACGGTAGTCAAGCTCACCAGGACGCTGGCCATTATTCCCATCACGTTGGTCCTCGCATGCTGGCAGATGCATCTGGCGCGCAAGGCCGGCGGCGACGCCAAAAGCACGTTCTCCCTTAAGCGCGCGTTTCCCATGTTTGTGCTGTTCTTTGTGCTGGCGAGTGTGGTCACCACAGTGTTTCAGCTTCCCGCGTCCGTTACGGCGCCCATCAAGGAGCTGTCGAAGTTCTTTATCGTGATGGCCATGGCGGCTATTGGCTTTAATACCGATATCGTCGAGCTGGTCAAAAAAGGCGGCAAGCCCATCGCATTGGGCTTTTGCTGCTGGATTGGCATTGCGTGCATGGGTTTGGGAATGCAGCACGTGCTGGGAATCTGGTAGAGGAGTAGCCCATTTACGTGCTGGCTGCTGGTGGCCGCATCCTCGCGGTGGAGCGATAGGAGCTCTTGCGGGTATGGCTTGTCCGCAGGTTAATAGATCCCGAAGAGCTCTTATCGCCCCGCCAGGATGGCGATGCGGGGCAACACCTATACTCGCAGGACGGAGCTTTCTGCCCTATAGTGTTTGGTGAGCAATATCGTTCAATTTTGAAACACTCGGTCGTGCGACCGTCGGCGGTTGCACGTCGCAGCGGACAGGGGCAAATCATGGATAGCGATGCCAAGCTGAAGATCTTGAGCGATGCCCTAGCTGCTGCCGGGGCCTCGGCATTGGCAATCGATGCGCGTGGGGACGTCGCGATCTCGACCATGACTGACGCGGCGCTTGAGCGGGATGTGGCGGCTTTTGTCGCTGAGCGCCTCGACCGCATAGGAGACGGCGCGCGTCTGGTTATGGGGCGTGCGGGTACGCGCCTGAGCCTGACCGTTCGCCCCACCGATAAAGAGGGCGGGGGCCTTTGGGTCATCGTGGTCCGCGAGGTGCGCGCCGCCGCGGCGCATGCGGGCATCGAGTGGCTCAACGCCGACGAAGTTGAGGCCCGCTACGAATCGAGTGCGTACGGCATCGTCGAAGACGCGGCAGCGGTCGCTGCCCCCGTACGGGAGAGCTATGCGCGCGGAGTGCCCCTTATGCTCGAGGGCGAGCTGGGCGCGGGACAGGATCAGATTGCAAAACGCCTGTACCTGGATGGACCCTATGCCGATCAGCCCTTTGTGTCCGTTGCGCTCGATGAGCTTACGGATCGCGGTTGGCGCCATCTGCTCAAAAGTTCCGAATCGCCGCTATTCCAAACGGGGCTGACACTTTGCATGGGCGGCTGGCATGCCGTTGGCCCCCAACGCCTGCGCGAGCTCGTGTCCGCAATGATCGACACGGCGCTCGCAACTCGTTGCCATGTGGTGTTGACGGCAAACGACATGCCAGGCGGCGGCGAAAGCGATCAGGCTGCTTTTGTAACCGAGCGTCTGGCCTGTGCAGTGAGTGTGGCGCCGGCGATTGCCGAGCAGGGCGGCGCGTCGGAAAAGGTTGCGCGCTATCTGGAGTATCTGGCAGATATGTTTGAGACGGCAACACCCGCCTTGTCGTCCGGGGCGGCAAAGACACTCGATGCCTATCGATGGCCCCGTAACTATCTACAGCTTCGTGAGGTTTCGGAACGACTTTATATATTAGTGAGGACGGGTACAGCCGAGCGGGCGGTGGCGGAGGAGGTGCTCGCCCAGGAGGACGTTATCAAGACCGCGACCTTTGGTGCCCCGACGCTCGATAGCGATCTGTATATCTTGCGCCCACTGGCCGATACCGAGCGTGATATCGCACGGCTGGTCGTAGGCCACCTTCACGGCAACAGGACCCGAGCTGCCGAAGTGCTAGGCATAAGCCGTACGACCCTGTGGCGCCTGCTGAAGGACGACGACCGTTAAGCGAGGCGCCCGTGACCGCGCGCGGCGCGTGTGATACAGTCCAAAGCAGTATTGTTTCGACTGTGTTACGGCGTGCGGGGAGTATGGCGGAGACTTCAAAAACAAATCGGGTTCGAAAGCCCGCGGCGCCGGTCAACCGTCGCACGACTTCACGGACGTGGGGCAAAAGCGCCTCGGGGTTCGACGGCTCGTTCAAACGCACTAAATATGGTTATCCTTCGGCAAGTGCTCGCTTGGCCATGCAGGCCGAATCATCGCTGTGGGGCCGTAAGCGTGTGGTGGGGTCAAAGCTCAAGCACGATGGAACGCTCGGCTACATTAGCCGTGGCGCTGCTCGCCGTAGTGGCCTCAATCCCGCAGGCTGGCATCGCTATGTTCCGATCGCGGTCGTTGTTGCGGTGATTGTCATCGCGCTCGCGGCGCTTGGCTACGCCGGCGGCGGGGCCAATCTGGACGCAATGTTTAAGTCGCCGGAGCTCGCGCATGCAGGCACAGAAGTTGTCGAGGGCGTTCAGACCCAGACGGGCGTCGCGCCCCAGCGCGGCATGGTCGCAGCCGCTGCCACCATTGCCGATGCTCAAAAGGATGAAGGCGAACAAAAAGCAGAGGGAGCGGCACAGGCGAGTGATGGCGGGGCGAATTCGGCTCCAAATCAAACGGCATAGACCTGACGGAACATAAAATAGTCACGGTTAGGTGCCGTTTTGAGCTATAGGCGAACAAAAATCTGCAAAATCGTTTTATGTAGAGCTCTTTAGTTACAATTTGCAGAAAAAAGCTATACTACTATAAACTTAAAAATTCGTAAGCTGCAAGTTGAGGAGTACCCAACATGAAGAAGAGATTCATGGCAGCACTGAGTGTGCTCGCTCTTGCCCTGGCTCTGCCCGTGGCTGCTTTCGCCACTAACAGTCCTGCAAATGTTAAAAGCGATCCCGTTACGTCCAATGGCGTGACTGCGAATGCGTCTGGCGTTGCCGCTGATAGCAATGCCTGGCTTAATGTTGTCGGTACCGGTACTGCCGCCAACAACGTCCCCTCTGGTTCCAATGTGGTTGCTTCTTTTGAGGTCACCCACTATAACACGAGCGGCCCGTACAACTTCACCTTTGCTCTTGGTTCTCAGTATGCAGGCGCCAAGGTGACCGTCTACATCCAGCATGATTCTGGTTCCCACGATGTGAAGGAGCTTACCGCCGACGCCAACGGCAACGTTTCCTTCACGATGGACGAGCTCTGCATCATCTCTCTGGTTGCTCAGCCCACGAGTGGCGCTTCTGCTGCCGCTAGCACGACTGTGACTGCCGACAAGGGTGCTAAGTCCCCGGCTACCGGCGTGAACACCACCGCTGTTGCCGCCGTGGCTGCTGTTGCCGCCGCTGGTGCCGCTTGCGCTTTTGTTGCTCTTCGCAAGAACAACTAGCACACATACAGTTTCAACCGTAAGATTTGAGGACCCGTACTTGTGCGGGTCCTTTTTTTAGCCGATTTACAGGGTAAGGGAACACTATGGCACAGCAGCCACGGGGCAAGTATATGGACGACTCGGACAAAAAGCGTCGCGCCACGATACTCAAGGGCGTTTTCGTGGCGTTGTTACTGATCGCAGTCGGCTGCGGCGGCTACGCACTCTATATGAACCATCTGGAGCAGCAGCGCGCGCAGGAGATGAGTGCAACGGGCAAGCCTGCCACCAAGGTCGAATCGAAGGACAGGGAGCTGGCAGACAATCCCATCGACTTTGCTTCGCTTATCAAAGAAAACGCTGACGTTTACGCCTGGCTCTATATTCCGGGCGCCGACATCAATACGCCTCTACTGCAGAGTGCGACCGACGACCTGTTCTATTTAGATCACGACAAGGACGGCAAGTACGACCCGTATGGCACCGCCTTTAGCCAGATGGCCAATGCGCGTGACTTTAGCGATCCGGTGACGGTGATCTACGGCCACGTGAACGGCGGCGTGTTCCATAACTTGCATAATTTTGAGGATACGGACTTCTTTAACGAGAATACCGAGTTCTTCATCTACACGCCCGGTCATATTCTGACGTACCAGATCGTTTCGGCCTACCAGTACGACGATCGCCACATCCTCAACTCATTTAACTTTGCCGATTCCGCAGTGCGCCAGGAGTATTTCAATACCGTCTGCAATCCCGACGCGCTCCTCAAAAACGTACGGGAAGGTATTGCGCTTGACGCGGATAGCAAGGTTGTGCAACTGAGCACCTGCATGCTCGATAGCTCGCAGGGCAACTCGCGCTATATTGTGAGCGGTGTGTTAACAAACGACCAGGAGACAAAATAGTCATGAACCCCCGTGGCAAGCACTTTATCGATGCGGTGGATCCCGACGAAAATAGCCAGGAGAACACTTCCCAGCAACAGGTTTCCGATGTGGCGGAGCCTGCCAGCGCGCAGCAGGGTGCCGATGTCGATTCGGCATCTGACACACAAAATGGGGCGTCGAGCAAAACCGTGGGCCAGGCCGAGACTTCGGCGCAGGTTGCGGATGATGCACCGCAGCCTGCTGATGAGACCGAATGGCCTTCGCTCGATGAGGCGCCACCGCAGCGCCGTCGCCGTTCCCAGGAGTCGATTAAGCGCATCAAACGTCGTCGCCGCATCCGCACACTCGTGATTGTGTTGCTCGTGATCGGAGCGATTGCTGCTGCCGGCTGGGGCTTTGTGAACCACAGCGTGAGCCAGGGCAAAAAGAAGATCGAGGAAAAGACCGAAAAGGTCATTAAGGCCAAGGGTGACACCATTACCTATAACGGCAAGAAGTATGCACTCAACAAGCATATGGCTACGGTGGCGTTTATCGGCTTCGATAATCGCGCGTCTGATGATGGCGCCAAAGAAGGCCAGTCGGATACCGTTATGGTTGTAGCCCTTAATACCGATACAGGCGAGGCCCGCGGTATCGTTATTCCGCGCGACAGCATGGTTGCCGTCGATACGTATGCGGGTGGTTCGTTTTCGGGTCAGGTGACCGAGCAGCTCTGCCTGCAGTTTGCCTACGGTACCGACGGTGATAATTCCTCGCAGCTGACGGCGGCAGCCGCTTCACGCGTACTCGACAATATCCCAGTCGACTATTACTACACGCTCAACATCGAGGGCGTGGCGCCTATCAATGATTCTATTGGCGGCGTGACGCTCGTGCCGACACAGACCGTGCCGGGCACGGCAGCGGTTGAGGGGCAGGAGACGACGCTGTTTGGAATCTCGGCCGAAAAGTATGTGCAGTGGCGCGATACCACGGAGCTGACCTCGTCGCTCGATCGTACGGCGCGTCAGGTGAGCTATGTGCAGGCGTTTGCGGCCAAGGTGCTCAACAGCGCCAAGAGTAATCCGGCTGTGCTGATCAACTTGTACCAGACGATGGGTGACTATACGTGGACCAATCTGGGCCTCGATGAGTTTAGCTATCTGGCGACCACGATGCTCGAGCACGGCCTGACCTCGTTTGATGTTGTGACGCTGCAGGGAACCATGCAGCAGGGCGACACCTTTGCCGAGTTCTACTTAGACCAAGACAACGTAAAGCAGACGGTCGTCGACACCTTCTACCACCCGGTCGACTAATTTGTTCTGCCGTTCGGTAGAACGGCGGAACAAATTACCTAACGTACACCACGTTGTCGCGGCGCGGCTTTGCCTCGGGTAGCGTGTCCTCGGCATAGCCCAGAATGCAGTTACCGACACCGCGCAGGCTGCCGTCGGCGGGCAGGCCCCAGCTGGCCAGCAGCTCCAGGCCCTCGGGCGAGTCAAAGACCTCATGCGCGCGGTGAATCCAGCACGAATCGACACCCAGTGCATAGGCGGCGTTGAGCAAGTTGCCCATGGCGAGTGAGCCGTCTTCCAGATGTGTGGGCACGCTGCGGTCAACCAGCACCACCACAACGGTCTTGGCGCCATAGAAGGGGTCGCTGTTGCTGCCCATGACCTGGGCGTTGAGCTGTGAGAGACGCTCGACGGTCGCGGGGTTGGTGACGGCGACAAACGTCACCGGCTGGCGGCCCATGCCGCTCGGTGCATATTGGCCGGCTTCGATAATACGTGCAAGCTTTTCGGCCTCGACGGGACGATCGCTGTATTTGCGGCAGCTGCGGCGGTGAATGAGCGCTTCGATAGTCTCCATGGTGTCTCCTTGCGGTGGCGTTGCAGATGCCCCGTTCATACCCGTCGGGCTCAAACGATAGACGGTCAAGTGCCCGGCAAAAGGATAGATTCCAATTGGGAAAGTAGGTTTGCATAAAAGTACCTTTAAAATGTGACAAGCCAATGGGATGGTTAAACGTTTTATCCCGTCTGCCCTGCGGTTTTTACCACTTGCCTAAATGACGAACGCATAACCTCTGATAAAGGTTTTACTAAAGAAGTACCAACGTTTATCAACGCGCCGTGGTGGCGCCGGGCCAGGAGGTAACTATCATGTTCCAGGCTGGGGATGTCGTCGAGACCGATTTCGAAGGATTTCTGAAGCTGCTGCGTTCCAAGACGCGCGCTTTTGTGAGGATTGACGATCACGAGTACTACATCACGCACACCGATGGCTATTGGCGTGTTCAGGATTGCGAGGCCCTCAACGATAAGGGCCACTTTACTGACTGCTCCGAGCTGGTCAACACGCTCTGCGAGGTCGTCGAGCTGCCTTGGATCTGCGGCAAAAGCCTGCACGATAGCTTCTCGGGCGCTACGGTCTACGAGGCCGTCGCCGCTTAACAGGCAATAAAACCCGATTTTCACGTGACCGCTGGCGCCGCCCCCGCGCCGGCGGTCTTTTTCTGCCGATAGGCCATAAAAGTGCAGGCATTTGCGGAGAACCTGTTGACGATAGTCAAAACTCGGACTAATCTAGAGACATAAAATTGGTCAAAAATCGGACAATCGAATGGTGGGATAGATGAATAGTGCGGTTACGCCGGCCGACTTCGACCGGTTGCTCAATGGACTCGACCATATCTATTCGGAGTTCTCGCGCGCCTGCGGCCTTTCGGACTGCGCTTACTGGATGCTCGTCGATACCAGCACGGCAGGCGGCAGTATTGCCGTAAGCCGTCTGACAAGCGAATGGTTCTACAGCAAGCAGACCATCAACTCGGCAATTAAAACCTTGACGGCGCGGGGCTTCGCAACGTTGGAGTTTGCCGAAGGCAGCCGTAAGAACAAGGTTGTGCGTTTGACCGAAGCGGGCATGCGGTTTGCCGAGCAATATGCGCTGCCGGCGCAAGAAGCCGAGCAACAGGCTTTCGAAGTGCTCGAGCCCTGGGAACAGCGCGAAATCATGCGCCTCATCGAAAAATTTTCCCATGCGCTCGGCGATGAGTGCGATGTCTTTAAGCAGCATATCGCTGCCGAGAATCAAGGTGAGGGTGAGTCGTGCGACTGTTAATGAGGTTTTTGAAGCCCTATCGAGGGCTTGTCGCAGTGACGCTGCTGGCGCTGCTGGTGGATAACGTCGGTACGCTGTTGGTTCCCACGATGCTGGCGAACATGGTCAACACCGGTATTACCACGGGCGATGTCGACTACATCTTATGCAACGGCCTATACATGTTTATCGCGACGAGCATGGCTAGCGGCGGCACGGTGCTGGGCTGCTATCTTTCGGCGCGTCTGGCGGCTAACGTGGCCTGCGACATCCGCAATGCCGTCTACGACAAATCACTCGAGCTGTCTGCCAGCGATTTTGAGCGCTTTGGCACCGGATCGATGATCACGCGCTCACTCAACGACATCAACGTGATTCAACAGGCTGTCCTTCAGACGATTCAGCTGGTGCTGCCCGTGCCGTTCTTGGCTGTGGCGGGCATCATCTTCGCCTGGTTTATCGATCCGGCTATGGGCGTGCTTCTGGGCGTCGTGGTTGCGATCGTGCTGGTTGCGGCGGTCTTTACGGTTGCCAATGCGGCACCGATTTTTATGCGCCTACAGGGCTTTATCGACCGCATGAACGTGGTGCTGCGCGAGAATATTGTGGGCGTGCGCGTTATTCGTGCTTTTAATAAAGAGCATCACGAGGAGCGGCGCCTGGACGAGGTGTTTAGCGACTACGCCGCCAACGCCATAAAGGTCAACCACCTGTTTGTGGGCCTTGACAGCTCCAGCTTCTTTTTGATGAACATCGCCGAGGTGGCGGTGCTGTGGGTGGGCGGTAACCGGGTGGGCGCCCACGCCATGCAGATTGCGAGTATCTCGGCGGTGCTGGAGTATGCAATTCTGATCCTGTTCTTTGTGATGATGGCCCAGATGGTGGTGCTGACGCTTCCGCGTGCTGCCGCGTGCCTGAACCGTGCGCAGCAGGTGTTGGAGATTGAGCCGAGCATCGTGGACGGCGAGCGTACGCTGGGTGACGGGACGCCTGCCTCCGAGGACGATGCGGATGCTGTTGCCGTGTTCGACCACATGTCGTTTCGCTTTGACGACGCCGACGAGGACACCCTGTGCGACCTGAGCTTTGCCTGTCGTCGCGGTCAGACGACCGCGATTGTGGGCTCGACGGGCTCGGGCAAGTCGACGGTGGCAAAGCTTCTGCTGCGCTTCCACGATGCCACCAAGGGCGCCATTCGCCTGGACGGCATCGATCTGCGCGAGCTTTCGCAAGATGAGATTCGCGGGCGCATCGCCTATGTGCCGCAGAAGGCGTGGCTGTTCTCGGGCACCGTGGCAAGCAATCTGCGCTTTGGCAACGAGGACGCGACCGAGGCGGACATGCTTCATGCGCTGCAGGTTGCCCAGAGCACCTTTGTGCTCGATCAGCCGCAGGGGCTCGATACTCCGGTTGCCCAGGGCGGTACGAACTTTTCGGGCGGCCAGCGCCAGCGTCTGGCAATCGCCCGTGCGCTCATGAAGCATGCCGATCTGTATATCTTCGATGACAGCTTTTCGGCCCTGGACTTTAAAACCGATGCGGCCTTGCGCCATGCGCTGCAGGACGAGACGCGCGACGCCGCGGTGCTCATCATCGCGCAGCGCATCTCGACGATTTTGCATGCCGACCAGATTGTCGTGCTCAAGGATGGCGAGGTCGTGGGCCTGGGCGCGCACGAGGAACTTATGGAAACCTGCGAGGTGTACCGCGCCATCGCGGAATCGCAGATGAAGGGAGGTGAGTAGCATGACCGAGGAGCTCAAGAAGCAAGGTGGCGTTGATGACGACGCTGCCGCGGGGCTGGCCGAGGAAACGGCTGCCGCGTCGACCGAGCTGGATGCCGCCGCCAGGGCCGCGGCCGAGCGCGAGGCTCGTCGCCAGGCGCTGTACGAGGAAAACGAGCGTGCCGAGGACGAGCGCGCCCGCGCCGAGGCAGAGCGTATGCGCGACGTGGACGACGAAGAAGAGGACGAGACGCCCCGGGATACCTGGGCGACGGTGCGCCGCTTGTGGAGCGAGGCCGCCGGCGACCATTGGCGCTTCTATATTGTATTCGCGAGCATTGTGTTCTACGTCATCTTTAACACCGCCGCGCCGGCATATAGCGCTCATGTTATCGACGAGCTGTGGGGCCATATACAGGTGGCGTTTGCCAACGGAACGACCTTCAGCATCACCTGGGACCAGTGCGGTAAGACCATCTTTGTCTACTTTTTGATCTGGACGGCCGCCGGATCGTTCTATGCGCTGCAGAGTTTTTTGATGTCGAGCGTCGCCGAGCGACTCAACTTGCGTCTGCGCAACCGCATCGCGCAGAAGCTCAGCCGCCTGCCGCTCGCCTACTTTGATGCGCATCGCCCCGGCGAAGTGGTCAGCCGCGCGACCAATGACTTGGACAAGATGTCCGAGAGTATGCAGCGCGGATTGCTGCAGCTGCTGGTATCGATCGGTACCGTGACGGGTGCCATCATCATGATGTTTGTCTATAGCGTCAAGCTCACGTTGGTCTTTTTGGGCTTTACGGCGGTATCGTTGCTGGTGACCAAGGTGGTTTCGCGCCGTACGCATGATGTGACGGGCGAGCGTCAGGAGTGGGTGTCCAAAATCACGAGCGCGGTCGAGGAAGGCTATTCAGGCCGTTTGGTGATTCGCGCATTCAACCGCGAGCATCAGAGCTCTGCCGAGGTGCACGAGGCCTCGAGGGAGCTAGCGCGCGTGAGTACCAAGGCCGACTTTATGATCAATGCCGTCGGCCCTGCGGTTCGCTTTATCGGCCGTTTGGCGCAGATCGTGATCGCGCTGGTGGGCTGCAGCATGCTGGTCGCCGGCCACATGACCGTCGGCGTGTTCCAGGCGTTCTTCCAGTTTATCTACGGGGCGTCCGAACCCATGACGCAGCTGTCGTTCACTTTCAACTCGCTGCAGAGCGCGCTGGCGAGTGCGGAGCGCGTGTTCGACCTGCTCGATGAGCCCGAGATGGAAGCCGATCCGCTGCCGGGTGAGGCTGCCAGGCTGCCGGGTCGCATTGAGGGCCGCGTCTCCTTTGAGCACGTGCGTTTTGGTTATTCGCCCGACAAGCCGCTTATGCGTGACGTGTCGTTTACCGCCGAGCCGGGCCAGAAGATCGCCGTGGTGGGAACCACGGGCGCGGGCAAGACCACGCTCATCAACCTGCTCATGCGTTTTTACGAGATCGATGGCGGGCGCATTACGCTCGACGGCGTGGACACGAGCGGTATGGACCGCGGCGAGCTGCGCCAGCAGTTTGGCATGGTGCTGCAGGACGCCTGGCTATTCGATGGCACGATTGCCGAAAACATCGCCTACGGCTGTCCAGAGGCGACGCGCGACGAGATCGTGGCGGCTGCGCGCGCCGCGCAGGTCGACTTCTTTGTGCGCACCATGCCGCAGGGTTATGACACGCGGGTGGCCAACGATGCCGAGAGCATTAGCCAAGGGCAGCGTCAACTGTTGACCATCGCACGCGTGCTGCTCAACAACCCGGCGATTCTCATCCTGGACGAGGCGACGTCGAGCGTGGATACGCGCACCGAGCTCGCCATCGGTCGCGCTATGGACGCGCTTATGCGTGGGCGCACCAGCTTTGTGATCGCGCATCGCCTGTCGACGATCGTGGACGCCGACCTGATCTTGGTCATGGATCACGGCAACATTATCGAGCAGGGCACGCATAAGGAGTTGCTGGCTGCCGAGGGCGCCTACGCCGACCTCTATCTGAGCCAGTTCGCATAATGCGACATGGGGACGGCCCCCTTGTCGCATCGGAAATAAGGCGCGCCGGGGATAGATTCCCTGGCGCGCCTTTGCGCTGGCGTGAATGTTGTCATTGGCCGTCCGCGTCTAGCGTTCGTCCACAAGTTTGGCAACGAGGGCTTTGAGCTCGGCTACCTCTTGCTCGAGTTCTTTGACGCGGCGGGCGTTCTCGGTGATGCCCTGACGGTTGAGGGCGGACTGCTCGGCGGCATCGTCAGGCATGTACTCGCGGTGCTGCTTGGCGTCGAAGCTCTCCTCGAACACGCGGCAGCCGTTGCGCTTGATGATGCGTCCCGGTACGCCCACGACGGTGCAGTTGTCGGGCACGTCCTTGACGACAACCGAGTTGCCGCCGATTTTGACGTTGTTGCCGATGCGAATGTTGCCGAGCACCTTGGCGCCCGTGCCCACGGTGACGTTGTTGCCCAGGGTGGGGTGGCGCTTGCCGGTTTCGTTGCCGGTGCCGCCAAGCGTGACGCCCTGGTAGAGCACGCAGTTGTCGCCCACGATGGTGGTTTCGCCGATGACGACGCCCATGGCGTGGTCGATAAAGAAATGCTTGCCGATCTGTGCAGCGGGATGAATCTCGACCCCGGTGATGTGGCGGGTGATTTGCGAGAGCACACGGGCGAGCGAGCGATGACCGTGCTCCCACAGCCAGTGCTCGGGCACGTGGTTCCACTTGGCGTGCAGGCCAGGATAGGAAAGGAAGATGACCAAACCGTTTTGCGCGGCGGGGTCCTGCGTCTGGACGGTCTTGATGTCCTCGCGAATGGTATTGATAAAGCTCACCGGCCGCCCTCCCTTAGCGCCATGGCAATGCGATTCAATAAAGTATAGCGATTCGCTAGGGATTAGGAAGAATAATCTTGGCGGCTTTGCATGACAGGTGTCAGTTATGCAAACTTGCTGGTAATGGAGTCATGCTTTTGTGGGGTTGCGCACGAGGGGGCACCGCAACCGTATACTGGTCAACTTGGACGTATCCGCGCCCACAACTGAGAGGTTTTACTTCATGGGTTTCATCAATTTTATCGCCGAGCTACTCAAAGACCCGCGCACCGCGATTGCCAGCTGGATCGCCGCCGGCCCGCTTATGGCCTACGGCTGCGTGTTCCTCATTATCTTCGTTGAGACAGGCGTGGTGTTCTTCCCGTTCCTTCCCGGCGATTCACTGCTGTTTGCTTCGGGCTTCTTTGCCCATAACGGTGGCTTTAACATCGTGGCCCTGCTGGCCGTAGCATGGGCCGCTGCCATCCTGGGAGACCAGTGCAACTTTATGATCGGTCACTTCTTTGGCAAAAAGATCATCGCTTCGGGCAAGGTCAAGGCCATGACGCCCGAGCGTATCAAAAAGTCCGAGGACTTCTTGGACAAGTGGGGTCACCTGGCCATCTTCCTCGGCCGCTTCTTCCCGTTTATCCGCACCTTTGTGCCCTTCATTGCCGGCATGGGCGGCATGCACTGGCGCAACTTTGTCATCTACAACGTGCTGGGCGGCATTACCTGGTCGACGGTCTTTACACTGCTGGGCTACTTCTTTGGTGGCATTCCCTTTGTGCAGGAGCACTTTGAGTTGCTGATCATTGGCATCGTAGCCGTGTCGATCATCCCGACTGTAGTCGGCCTGGTTAAGGCTAAGCTGGGCAAACAGAACGCGTAGTTCGAGCTGGCGCACAAATCGCGTCGTTGAGGCCCGTCACCGTTTACGGTGGCGGGCCTCTTTAGTTTCGGTCAAATGAAAATACTTTACTTAGTTAAAGAAAAACGTTTTATCCGACGCGCGCGGGGAGTACAATCTCGTCCATGCGAATCGACGTGCCATCGGCTTCGATGTTGCCCGCGTGTCCCGTCCGGCTCTACGCTCCGGGCGTGCGACGTTGCGACACGGTCGGCCTCGGTCCTTGCGTGCGGGTTCGCGAGTATGCAACTGTGTATGTAAGGAGCGACATATGACTGTCGAGAAGAAGGATATCGATTGGGGTAGCCTCGGCTTTGGCTACATGAAGACCGATTACAGCTACGAGGCTCATTGGAAGGATGGCGAGTGGGACGAGGGCGGCCTGACCACCGACCACACCATGCATGTCTCCGAGTGCGGCGGCATCTTCCATTACTGCCAGGAGGTCTTTGAGGGCCTGAAGGCCTACACCGCCGAGGATGGCAGCATCGTCTGCTTCCGTCCCGACATGAACGCTGAGCGCATGTATAACTCTGCCCAGCGCCTCGAGATGCCCCCGTTCCCCAAGGACAAGTTCGTTGAGGCCGTCAAGCAGGTCGTTTCTGCCAACGCCGCCTGGGTTCCGCCTTTCGGCTCCGGTGCGACCCTGTACGTGCGTCCGTTTATGATTGGCTCTGGTGACGTGATTGGCGTGGCTCCTGCTCCTGAGTACACGTTCCGCATTCTCGTGACTCCGGTCGGTCCGTACTTTAAGGGCGGCCTTAAGCCCGTTAAGCTGCGCGTTTCCGAGTATGACCGTGCAGCCCCGCATGGCACCGGCAACATCAAGGCCGGCCTGAACTACGCCATGTCCCTTAAGCCCACGATGGAGGCCCATCGCGAGGGCTATGCCGAGAACCTGTATCTTGACTCCGAGTCTCGCACCTATGTCGAGGAGACCGGTGGCGCCAACGTCCTGTTCGTGAAAGAGGACGGCACCCTCGTCGTTCCGCAGTCGCACACCGACTCGATCCTGCCCTCCATCACCCGGCGCTCGCTCGTTCAGGTCGCTCAGGACCTGGGCATGACCGTTGATCAGCGTCCCGTCGAGTGGGCCGAGGTCAAGGCCGGCACCTTTGTCGAGTGCGGTCTGTGCGGCACCGCTGCTGTTATCTCCCCGGTCGGCGAGATTGACAACAAGGTTTATGGTGCCGACGAGACCGTGACCTTCCCGGCTGGCTGCACCGAGATCGGCCCTGTTATGAAAAAACTTCGCGAGACCCTGACTGGTATTCAGTCTGGTGCTGTCGAGGATAAGCACAACTGGGTTTACACCGTCGCGTAAGCTGTCTTGTATGTTCGGCCCGAGGGCGACCTTCCTTTCCGGCGCGTCCTCGGGC
>NZ_JBNPLJ010000023.1:0-37229 GCF_050313415.1 Collinsella sp. SGI.184
CGCCGAGGACTAGGTCATTTTAACAAACCAGCAGGTAGAACGCTTGCATAAATGTTTTGCGTCCTAACTTGTCCTTAAGGGTACCTAACTAATTTCCGAAGTACGCGCTATCGACCGTCTCGATGAACAGTTCTTTGTCGGGGCGGTCGTAGTGTTTACCGAGAATATTCTTCGCGGCGTGGCCCATCATTTTGTCAACCATCTGTGCTGGAATGCCGTACTTCCAAAGCATTGCGGTTGCCCATGAGTTGCGCAACTTTGTCATGGTCAGGTAGCGCAAGTTAATCGTTCCATCCCTGTAATAGCCAATCCACTCACCTGTAATCCTCTTGCGATCCATCGGCATTCCAGTGCCTTTGTCGCAGATGTATAACTCCTGGTCTTCTGTGCGCTGCTTTGCTATCTCGGCGAGCCGCAAGCTCCACGGCGGCGGGATGATGATTGGACGGCGGCTTTCTGCCGTCTTAAGAGGCTCAAAGCTGTTGTTCTGAGAATACTGGTGATAAAGGTCGTAGACGGCGTATGTACGTCCATTGTGCTCATCAAACGTAATGTCTTTCACCGCTGCTGCCACCGCTTCGCCGACACGGCATGAGCCTTTTGCCATTAGAATCACAACGCCCTCGATGCGACTACCTCGCAACGATTCAAGGATGCTGTCGATTTCGGCTACCGTATAGACTTCTAGCCCGCTATCGCCTGTGCTTTTCTTTTCGCGCGGCATTTTGTATTTTGCATCGATAAAAGAAATGCCGTCCACATCGTGAAGTCTCGCACAGTTGACGAGATTGAGAATAATGATATGCGAGACGTGAGCCTGTGCCGCAGTGAATTTGTCCAACCAACGTTGGTATTCTTCAACTCTCACTTTATTCATGGCAACGTTTGCCCACTTCGGCGAGACCTTAGACCTCCATGCGCTACGGTAGTTGACGAATGTGCTGCGCGACATATCGCCATTCTCAAGCTGCTTTTCCAGCTGTGGGAAATACCATTCATCCCAACACTGCTTGAATGTCGGGCATGGAACAACGCGCTCATTTGGCGGAAGGTGGTGGAGTTGCCAAAGGCGGCGCAACTCATCGTCAGCTTCACGCGAGGTGCAGGGATAGAGCGTCTTTGAGCGGCGTACGCGATTGAGACCGTCCCACTCGCACCATCGGATACGCCATTTGTTCTTGTCGATTTTGGTTTTGGTTCCCCATGATGAACGTGGCATAATGAACCTATTCCCTTCTAATTGTAGGTTTGCAGGAAGGGCGGCGCTCCACTTGTCTTGGCGGGTTGGTGGGGCGCTTTTTTGTGTCTTTGATTACTCCATCTCCTTTGATTTTGCTATTCGTTCTTCAAGCTCGCAGAAATCATCAACGGTCATATCAAGCGACTTGATAATAACCAGGGCTTTTTGCCAAGTCGGTTCTTTAACTTTCCCGTTAAGAAGACGAGACAGATATGGAGATGTGACTTCATCTGATGCAATATCCACTGCCCTTAAGTTCTTTGCCTTCATTACGGCTTTTAGGGTTTCGGTGAATGCCATGAGACCCTCCTTCTGTCGTCCCTGAATTGTACTAAATACAAAAAAAATTGCCAATAGGCAAAAAATCTTCTTGCAAAGTTGTCAATTAACAACTACCTTATGAGTTGCCAATTGACAACACGAAAGGAGGTTAGCCAATGGACAAGATTACAGAGAAAGTCGGAGGCTGGTTGCAAAAGTCTGGCAACACCAAGAAAAAGATGGCTGCCGAACTTGGGATTACTCCAGATTCACTGACCAACAAACTCACGGGAGAGACCCCGTGGCTTTGGAACGAAGTTAGAACTATCGCACTAATTATCGGATGCAAAGTTTCTGACTTTTGCTAGCCAACCACTTATTTACCAACTGCGTTTCGCACGCGCCGCACTGGCGAATCACGAACCTCTCTACGTGAACATGCCTCCTGCGATCGGGCCAACCACACTCGCCAGTACGGTGCGAGCGGGACGCAAAGGGAGATAGCGCCCCTTGAGAACCGCATAGAGCCTTTGCCGATGCCCTGCAAGGTATCGGAAGGAAGGACAGCGTAATACGCGAGTCTAGCCGGAGCTGGCTAGGCGAAACCAAGATTCTAGCCCACGGGCTGGCGGTAAGCGTGGAGAGCCGTAGCGCGGTAGGAAATGACCGCGTATCCCACGCATCCCATATCAAAGCCCCAGCGTCACGTGGTGCGTATCCGCTAATCAAGTCATCGTAAATCTCGATTAGTTCTCAGTCCGCCTATAAGCAAATCAGGATACGTACCGCATGGCGCTGGGGCGCACTTATAGAACCGCGCTGGCGGCTCTAGGAGGTGAAGCATGGAAGAGATTCAAAGCCGAGCGCTGCAATTCGCTATAGCCGCCGGGCTGAAACCGCAAATGGCGTACACAGTCCGTCAGACGGCGCTCTATTCGGGCGTGCCGCGATCAACCTTGTATGCAGAGCACAAGGCGGGACGCCTGAAGTTCAAGACATACGGAAAGCGTAACGCGCTAATCAGCGTGACTGAACTCGACCGCTGGATGAATGAAAACTAAAAAGCCGTTCCACGGGCTACCAACACGGGAAACGGCTCAAGACCAGACAGAAAGGAGGTCTCAGATGGATTATATCGGAAATTGCCTGTTCGATGCAGCCGAGAACCTGGGCGCGTGGTGGCACGGATTGAGCGAGCGAACCCAGACGGTCGCTTGCGTAGTCCTGATGGTCACGCTCATAGCTATAGCAGGTCTCATCGAGGGCACCGCACCGAGCGGGATGTACTACTAGGAGAATCATGTCATTCATGGGTTGGTCTGTCGAGCGCAAAAACGGAGCGTGGTACGCATCGAAGGTTACCGACGACGAACGGTACAGCCCCGCAGGAATCGTCCGCGTGCGTCGGCTACTGTATACCGTCAGCCCAGATGCGACAAAGTCAGAAGCTGAGCGCGAGGTCGTGCGCTTGTACAGGTCAAGATATCTAAATTAGGAGAATTATGAAGGTTTACGTGGTCAGCCAAGGCTACACGCCCATTGGCGTTTTCAAGAATATGGAGACGGCGCTTGCCGTGAGCAAGGGCGCGAACGGTGCGCTTTTCGGCGGCGAGGACGATTGCCACGTGCATGAGTTCCCCGTGGTGGAGGAATCATCCATCTTGTTAGAACAGTCTCTTTGCAAGGCGGTTAGCGATGCCGAACGTGAGTAACGAAGAGAGACTTGCGGTCATCACCGCTTTCGGCAAGGCCGTTAAGCAGGCAGAGAAGCAGGTACGCGAGGAAGTCGATGCGCAGATGCGCGATGACTTCATGGCATATGGAGTCACCCAGAAGCAGCTCGCCGTTAACGGTCAGAAGGTCGGTACGATCTCGGCGCGAATGAGCAAGCCGAAAGTCGGGCATTTCCCCTCCATCTCCAACGCGCAGGAGTTCGTCGAGTGGTTGCGCACGTCCGATGGCGGATTAGATACGCTCAATCGCCTTGTCAGCGTAAAGCCAGATTTGGTTCTGGATGCAGCCGTTGCCGATGGAGAGTTGCCAGATGGGTGTGAGATGGTAGAGCGTTTCGAGCCGCCTATGATGACCGGCACGACCGTTCGAGTACAGACGACAAAGGTGGTCGAAGCCCTGGGTAACAACCTCGGTGCTGCCGCTGCCGCGCTGCTTACGGGCGAGGTGGAGTAATGGGCGTACCGGTGCTTATCCTAGGGCCGTCCGGTTCTGGCAAGACCTACTCGATGCGCAACATGCCCGTTAATTCATACGGGCTTATCGAGTGCGAAAAAACCATGCTGCCGTTTCGCGGCGGCAAGAAGTTCGCTCGCACCAAAGAGTTTGCAGCCTTGCGCGGAATCATCAAGCAGTACGCTGACGTATACAAGACGGTCGTTGTGGATGATTTCGGGTACTGCGTTACCGATTTGTTCATCAAGCATATCGGAGATAAAGACCAGTACTCCATCTACAAGAACATTGCCGCTGAGGTCTATTACACTGTCGAGTTCATCAACGAGCTGCCTAGCGATGTGATCGTGTACATAACCATGCACACCGATTCTGATGCTTTCAATAACATCATCCCAAAGCTCATGGGAAAGATGGTCAACGAGAAAATCGACCTTCTTGGCATGGTCAACGTTTGCGTTTTGTCCGAGGTAATCGAGGGTGAACACGTGTTCATCGTTGACGATAAGCCACCCGCCAAGAGCTGCGGCATTTTCGATACGCCCAAGTTGCCTAATGACCTCTCGCTAATCGACAAGGGCATCCGAGACTTTATCGGAGGTGAAGAGTAATGCCAGATAGCTATGAGTACGACTGTGACGAGCAGCCAGAAGATGAACTGACGCAAGAAGAGTTCGACGGTAGCGGCTATTCCGCCGACAAGGAAGAGAACCGCAAGAATCGCGTGCGCGATGTGTCAAAGTGCGTTTATAGAGCTGAGGAACTGTACGCGAACCAAGCTGTAAGAGACGTGGTTAACGCCATCATGCTCAACACCGTTAGAAATAACGATGTTGGCTATACATCATCAGAGTTCAAGTGCGATCTAAAACGAACTCTTAGGCGCGACAACGTGACGATTGATGGACGGCGAGTAATCGTGAACGACCACGTTGCAACCGTAATAATACGAATCGCGTGTGCCGATAACAAAGAGTTCATCGACTATGCTCCTATTTCAAAAGCCGAGTGCGATGCACTGCTGTATGAGAATGAACCAGATAAATATGAATGGCTCAACTCTTCGCTCTACGGCGGCGCTCTCGGAAAGCGCAATCAGGAATGCGCGTAGATAACGAAACCCTCGCGGAGATGGGACGTCTTTGCGAGGACAGATACCAACAGTTGATACAGGGCGGTTGCGACCCGGACGTGGCGGCAGACAGAACCTTCGATGCTTTAAGGGCATCGCTTGGCGAGGTACCGCAATGTTTCGATAAGCGCGACCGCCTTTTTGAGAACAAGCTACGAAGCGTAGCGGAAAGGAACCAACATGCGTAACGTCAACTGGGGCAGTGTGACCGCGACCGCAGACGGGGGCGATTTCAAGCGTCCCGCACCGGGCGGCTATGTCGCACGTCTCGTGTCGCTCGAAGACAACGATGCAAAGCAGTATGTCGAAGCCGTTTTCGACATTGCCGAGGGCGAGTTTGCGAACTACTACTCAGATGATTGGGGCCAGTCGCACCCCTACGCCCACCACTTCTTCATGAGCTACAAGGACACGGCGCTTGGTATGCTCAAGGGCCGTCTCGAAGCCATCCAGGCATCCAACCCCGGATTTGACCCGTTCGCAGCATGGGACGCAGGCCGTCTCGACATGTTCACAAACCGTCTCGTCGGCATCAACATCCAAGAGGAAGAGTACGAGTACAACGGCGAGGTCAAGACGCGCCTTAACGTCTGTCAGGTCGTTCCAGTTCAAGACGTGCGTGACGGCAAGGTGAAGCCACGCGGTACCAAGAAGCTCGACGGCGGTTGCGCTCCATCCACTACTCCTGCGGTTGTGGAGCCTGCGGCTAACGTCTACGCTGGCCCCATCCCGTTCAACTAAACCTCACCCGCATATCTGATACAGGGCTTGGCGCATCAACACGCTGAGCCCTTTTCATACGCGAGGGGAGGTGAACGGGCTGATCTACTGCGATACCCGACAACAGAAGGGTAAGCACGAGAACATCGACAGATGGTTCGAGAAACACGGGGTCAAGTACGAATATCGAAAGCTCGACTTCGGCGATTACATGACCGACAGCTCGAACGTCTCAATTGACACGAAACGCAACGTACAGGAAGTCGCCGGAAACTGCGGCAAAGACCACGCGCGTTTTGCGAGAGAGATGGACAGGGCGCGTGAAGCCGGATACAGGCTTGTGATTCTGGTTGAAACGCCAAAATACAAACAAGTCGCTGACATAGCTGGATGGACGAACAGAGTGTGCGCTCGCTGTCAACGCAAGCGAATGGGCTACTGTAACCCGAAACAGTCGATGGGTTGCAGAGCGGGGCACCGCAAGCCAATGACGGGCGCAACACTCGCTCGAATCATGAGTGCGATGGAGATTAACCACGGCACTCGATTTGAGTTCTGCCATCCAGCACACACCGCGCGGCGCATTTGCGAACTGCTAGGAGTCCAATACGATGGATGAAAGAGAATCGCGCCTATCCGAGCTGGGAAGGACGGCGCTTTCATACGTCCGAGCCGGGTTCGCCGTCTTTCCGGTGGCTCCGCGCGGAAAAGTCCCGGCATCGGAGGCACGCCACGGCCTGAATGACTGGACGGACAACCCAGACAATGTAATCAACTACTGGACGGAACACCCTAACGCAAACATCGGAATCACGTGCGGAGCGCCGAGCGGCGGTCTGCTCGTCCTCGATTTCGATGTGTCAGATTCCAAGGACGGTCTAGCGACGCTCAAGGAGTGGGAGACAACCCACGGTGAGTTGCCCGACACGCCCATAGCCGTCACAGGAAGCGGAGGTAGGCACTACTTCTTTAGGACTGGTCGGACGAACATCCATCCATCTACTAACTCGACCTTGGGCGTGGACGTGCGCTGTGACGGCTCATTCGTCGTCGCGGCTGGCTCCATCCACCCCAACGGACAGATGTACGAATGGATCGCATCGCCTTGGGAAGTGGACATAGCAACAGCGGACGATAACGTCTACGACTTCCTCGATTACATCCAGCGCAACGGTTCTGATGAGGTGAACGCACGCAAGGAGAATGGCAAGTTCTCGCTACCAGCCGAAATCAAGTCTGGCGAGCGCGACAAGACGCTTTTCCGCTATGCGTCACACCTCAGAAGCATCGGGCGCTCGGACGAGGAAATACACAATGCCGTACTCGGCGCGAACTTCATGAGGTGCAAGCCGCCCATGGACTCACGCGATATCGACCGCATCGTAAAGAGCGCGTGCAAATACGAGCAGGGCGGCGGAATCGGATACAAACCAAGTGACGATGAGCGCACCGTCGGCGCACCTGGGCATTCCAGTGGCGGTAGTGGAGGGGCGGCACCTCGCGGCAAGCGCGGCGGCATCCTCACCAACGAGCTTGCCAAGATGGTAATGTCCGAGAACCACGCCAGAAAAATCGACGGAGCACCAGCCGTATGGATGGGTCGCAAATGGGAGTTCGGGACACGCGCTATCAACCGATGTACGCTACGTCTTGCCGATGATGCAAAGAAGCAGGACAAAGCGGAAGTCGCAAGCTACATCATGGACATGGCACCAAGTGTGACGAGCGACCGCGAGTTCGACGGCGGCTATTACGTGCAGTTCGCCAATTGCACCTATGACGTGCTGGAGGAACGCGAGGTCGAACCCGACCCGTCCATGTACATCATCGCAACCCTGCCCGTCAACTTGAACTTTAGCGTTGGGCGCAACACCGCCGATGAGTTCTTGGAATCCATAAGCAACGGCGACAGCGCGACGATGCTAGCCATGCAGGAGGTCATAGGAGCCTGCATGTGCTCGCGTCGCGTGCTCAGCCAATCGCCCATGCTCATAGGCAAGGCGGGCGGCGCGAGCGGAAAGGCTAGCAACGGCAAATCGACCTATCTTAACTGGCTGCGATCTATCCTAGGCACCGAGAACACGTCGAGTCTGGACATTGCGACCTTGGGTCAGCGGTTCCAGGCGGGGCGCGTTGTCGGAAAGCTGGCCAACCTCGGTGACGATATCCCGGACGGCTTTTTGCGCGGAGACGAACTTTCCATGTTCAAGAAGCTTGTCACCGGCGATGCCATCTACACGGACGTGAAGAACGGCGATGGCTACGAGTTTCGCCCGAGCGCTTCAATGGTGTTTTCAATGAATTCGGTGCCGCGCCTTTCAGATACAACGGACGGCATCTTCAGGCGCTTGGCGTTCATCCCGTTCCGCAGGCGGTTCTCGCCTGGCACGGATGGCTACGATCCGCACATAGCCGAGAAGCTAGCGCAACCGGAAGTCCTAGAGCGCGGGGCGCTGCTTGGTCTTATGGCACTGGGCGACTTGATACGGCGCGGCACGCTCACCACCATCCCAGATATGGCGGCAGAGGTGGAAGAGGTACGCCAGAACAACGATTCGGTTATCAGGTGGATTGTTGATTGTGGCATTACGGGCGACCAGCTTGTTAATCGCGCTATCGAAACTGTGTACGGAGAGTACAAGCAGTGGTGCGAGGACAGCGGCGAACGTTCGCCTTATGCCCGTAGAACATGGACTGCGAAGGTCAAAGAGAATGTTACGTTTGAAAACGGTGCGACACTCGAAAGCAAACCAGCACGTGTTGACGACTCAACAAGATTAGTACGTGTGTTCGGTATTTGTAACGTTCGAGACTAATTTGTTACGTTCTACGAAACACCAAACGTAACAAGGTTTTCGCAGGTAAACATAGCTATGTTACGTTGTTACGCTCAAATCGCCGCCAATTCTTAACTTCTATAAGTACACACGCGTTATAGAAATAAAAGAATATATAGGGCGTGCAAGCGTAACAACGTAACAAACCATCCAACAACCCAATAGAAAAGGAGCGCGTATGACAAAGTATGCGAAGTACGCCTCATGGCTTGCGAAAGCGATTATCGTCGTCGCAGCCGTGGCTAATTTCGTGATGTATTTCAAGACTCTTGAAAACGTGTACGCGGCGATGTTCGGCTCTAGCGTTGCCTTGCTTCTAGCCTTGGTAGCAATGGACGAAATGATGAAGCTGAAAAAGCGAATCGAAATCATCGAGAGCAAGCAGCGCGTTGACAACCTCACCAAGACGCTTAACGGTGATGAGTGATGCAGGACTACCAATCTCTTGCCCTGAGCTACGCAGAAGAGCTATCCGATCTAAAGCGACGGTACGCGAGCCTAGAGCGCCATTGCCGGGGTCTTGAGTCGAAGCTATCCAAGACGCGCGACCGCATGAAGATGTACCGCGAGCGCTGCAAGGCGTGGGAGAGTGCTTTGGACATGGTGGACAAACTGTACCATTCGTTCCTAGCGCATGGAACAGACCGAACAAGCATGGCTAATGCTTACGGCGTTGCGGTATGCGCGGCGAACATACGCAAAGTAGTAGCGCAGACCTATCCGAGCGCCGATTGCGCTGAGCTGCGCCCAAAGGTTCTCAACCGCGCACCTTCCCCAGAGGTGGACAAAACCGAATAACCGATTTTCAGCGCGTATAAGGCGTGGTTTTTGCTTGACCCTAGACCGTATAGGGTCGAGCGATTGTCGCGCCGTAAGCGCTGGATGAGCAAGCGATAACGGCAAATCTAGCGAACTAAGAAAGGAGACCAAATGACCGTAGAGCTACCAAAGGACGCGGAAGGCCGCGAGATTCCGCTGGATACGGCACTCCTGTACGGGAAAGTATCAGGCGAGGAGTACGAGGTCGTTTGCTTTAACTTCAGACCGAGCATGAGGCAATGGAGGGTCGAACTAAAGAGGCGAGATGACTTGGGCATCTACGCAACAGAGAGCTTCACTCTTAGCCCGCCAGACAGCTGGGAGAAGCTTGAAGAGGACTTGGACAAGTGCATAGAGGCTGACAATTCCTGCCTGTATTACAGCACATCGGGAATCTGCTCCAAATGCACTCGCCCAGACTATGACGGGGGCGGATGCACGACCATTATATTCAACGACATAAAGAAGCGTATCCGCAAGCTGAGGGGTGAGGAATGACAGCAAAGGCATCGACCAGCTATGTGCTCAACAAGAAAGCAATCCAGCACTATCTGATTGACCACGACCTAACGCAAGACGATTTTGCCAAGACTCTTGGCATCTCGACTTCGTATTTCAACGAGCTACTGAACGGTCGTAGGAGCATTTCACTAAGAAACCTGTTCTCAATTGCCGAAGAGACGGCTATAGACGTACACGATCTCGTTGTGGAGGTGGACGAATGATTACCGATGAGAGGCGCCGCGAGATAGTCGGAAACCTCCGCTACTGCGCTGAGATGTGCCACAGCACAGGCGTACTGGACTCGGACGTTCTGAACGCGCTCGACATTCATTGCGGAGATGCTGACGGGGTGTCTAGCGCATACGACGTCGAGAAGCTCGCCGACCTAATCGACCGACCGACATGCCATATTAGCGAGACTGACCACGAGTTCGAGGACAGCGTTCGATGCGACAGGTGTCGGACGACATTTAACCGACCATGGGAGCCGTTTAAATACTGTCCCAACTGCGGAGCAGAGGTGGTGGGCGATGCTCGAATCTAAGCCCATCAGCGGCTACAACCTGCCGCCAGGATGCTTTGAGCACGACATTGATGCTTATTTTGGCGAGGGCAAGCCAACGTGCTCCGAGTGCGCATTCATGCTCGAATACTGCTGCGACTACGGCATTTGCACTCGTGAGTTCAACGCCGCTTTTGGTCGTGAACTTTATGGATACGAAAAGCCGGTAGAAGCGGCAACATGGGCGCTTAACTGGACTGCCGACCACATGCGCGATATGCAAAGCGTAGCCTGTGAGAACTTCGCTAAATAGAAGGGAACGAACAAATGAATATCACCAAGCGTAGGGTCGCGTTCGTCGCGGCCCTAATTGTATACGTCATGGCTATCGTCACGGTGTGTACGGAGGACTAGATGAAAGTCTCACCGAATATCCAAGTAATTAAGGCGCAATTCGACAGCCCAAAGCTGAAACCAACCTACGCACACGGCGTTGGCGATGCGGGCTGCGACATGCGAGCCAACATCACGGAGCCAAAGACCATCTTCCCGTCCGAGATTGTGAAGTTCGGTACGGGTATACACCTTGCAATGCCGCACGGCATGTTTGCGTTGCAGGCTATCCGTTCTGGTTTGTCAATCAACCACGGGCTACAGCTCGCCAATGCTCCAGGCATCATCGACAGCGACTATCGCGGCGAGATCGTATGCGCTTTGGTCAACATGTCCACTGAGCCGTACACGGTGGAGCCGTTCGAGCGAATCGGACAGCTCATTTTCATAGCGCACTATTCCGTGGCATTTGAGGAAGTTGAGCGCTTGACCCAGACATCGCGCGGCGCTGACGGTTTCGGGTCATCGGGGAGGTTCTGATGTCTAGCAAAGTTGGTGAGCGCTGCGCCACGTGCAAGCACGCAAAGAATCCGCACACGACCAAGAGCGCTGTGGTCGAGGTCAAGTATCTGACGTGCTGGCGCAACCTGCCGCACGAGTGCAAGCCATGGAACAGATGCAATTTCTGGGAGCCGAAGGAGGTAGAGCAATGAGCGGAACAAAAAGCCCCAAGACACTAAAAGCAATGGAGCTGCTGAAAGACAAGAGACTTACCAACAAGCAGATAGCTCAGCGTTGCGGTATTACCTCATCATATGTCGGCTATCTCCGCAGAAACATGGAGGTGACCCCATGCAAGTAATGGGAGTGGAGATGGATGACGATTCCAGCAAGGTTCTCACCTACGACGCGAATTGTCCCCGCCATTATCTCGGTGACGGATATATAACCGCGACACGCGCCATGCAATCCGCTATGACGAGGTGGAGGGACGAGTTCAACAAATCGGCAATAATCGTCTGGTGGTGGTGCTGCACGTTCAAATACGTCTGGCGCTGCTTGTCAAAAGGTCAGGCGCTATCCGATATCGACAAGGCCATTGATTGCCTGAAAAAGCTGCGCAAGGAGGTGGAGCCGATATGCTCAAATCATTCAAGCACAACCCAACGCTAGAAGCGATGCTCTCGTTCGCGGGATGGCAAGGTGGCTTTAGTGAATCGGACAAGAGTGCTATGGCTGAATCATTGAATACGATCCGGACAGCTCTCGTTCAGCCATTCGGCGCTAACGCCGATGCAAAGAAGCGCGATTCCAAGTGCGTCACTGACGTGGAGTTCGACCGTGCCGTGATGGTGGTTCTGTCTACTGCGCTCACAATGTGGCTATCGGGCGCACTCGATACCGTGCAATGCGTAGGCGATACACAATGAAGAATACTGGATACACCGTCACTCGCTCTGATGGAGTTACCTACCAATCAATCGCGGCTGCTGCTCGCGCAAACCGCATCGCCGAGTCCACGATGCAAAGGTACATCAACAATGGGACGAAGAGCTATTTAGGCTTCTCGTTCCGCATCACCGGAAGCTCGAAGCCGAAGCGCGAGCGACTGAGCAAGCCCGCTATCTGTCCAATGTGCGGACGAAACACCTATTGCGTATCTGGGTTTTGCAAGTGCTGCTACCGTGAAGTGCGGTCGCTCAATCGCAAGGAGGACGCATACAAGGCTGCTAGCGTGGTCGCCTAGGTTGTACCGCGCGGTATAATATTGCAGGTAAAACATGCACTTCTCAATCAAATCTGGGGGTCTCGATTGACTGCGCGCGAATATTTCGAGTACATCAGGGCGTGCCAGCGCTCAATCGACCGCAGGCTGGCGATAATCGCGTCCATGCGCGCGCGGGAATCTGTCCGCGCGCAGACCTATGATGCGATCGGGCACGGCACCGGCAACCGCGACGCCATGCGCGCTACAGATTTGCGCATGGACGCAGAGAAATCGGCAGCGTCCGAAATCCGCGACCTCACTGACCAGGTGGAGGAGGGGCGCGAGCTTTGCCGTGGTATCCGCGCGGCGAACATCACGCAGCGCTGGGCGGACGCTTTGGAGCTGCACTACATCGAGGACATGCCTTGGCATCAGACCGCGAGCGCATTGGGCGTGTCCGAACGACAGGCCCAGGTCGATGTGTCCTGCGCGCTCGATTGGGTCGATTCCGTCGGCATGGCCCGCGCCAGAACCGGCTTGGGACAGGCGGCTCTTCTCTAGCCCAACCCCGTGCGCTCAGGCGTGCGGGGCTTTTTTGTGCCTCGACTGCGTACTATTTCGCTATCCTGCGGCATTCAGCGCCAATCTGCGCCATATTTCGCAACCATTCGCCCTAACTATCCCGTATAACTAAAGTGCGGCATTTGAGGGCATCACAGCGCCCCACACGCCGTATCAATGAGGGGTCGGGGCGGCATATGCCACCCACCTATAGCGGGGCTGTCCCTTCTTCAGTGCGTCCCCCTCGCACACACAGCCCCCACCACTAAGGACAATGGATGTCACGCAACGACCGCAACGGGCATCGTCGCCGCATACTCAGGCAAAGGGTCAAGTCCCTAGGGCTACCATGCGCCATATGCGGGCGGCCCATAGACTATAGCCTCCCGCCTCTCCACCCATGGAGCTATGAGCTTGACGAGATCATCCCTGTTTCACTTGGCGGCTCGGAGCTTGACCACAACAACGTTCAGCCTGCCCACCGCATCTGCAACGAGCGCAAGGGCAACCGCATTGGCTTCACATGCGAGGCGGGCAGCAGTACCAAGCGTAAGACTCCGAAACCGAACGCATCGCAAGACTGGACAGCATGACCGCGATGCACATCGGTTATCGATAACCATATGTTGCCGACTCGATGCTTTGGTTGCAGGGGTGGGTGAGTCCCCCTCCCGTGCCCCTATAGCCCCCATCGCGCCTTGGGCTGAAATACCCCCCAAGTGTGGAATTTCTCAAGGACTAAACAAAACAGCAGGTCAAAGGTGGTGCGAATGCTAATTTCGGACATCATTCCGTACGAGCGCAACGCACGCCACAATGAGAAGGCCATTCCGAAGGTCGCTGAGTCCATCAAGGAGTTCGGGCTGCGCGGAACCATCGGTTTGGAGTCGCCCGAGAACCCCGTTATCGTGTTCGGCCACACCCGCGTGGCGGCGTGCAAGTCGCTCGGGTGGGACGAGATTCCAGATTCCAAAATAGAATATTGCGACGATCTGACGCCGGAGCAAATCAAGGCGTTCAGAATAGCCGATAACAAGACGGGCGATATCGCCACATATAACAAGTCCATGTTGCGCGAGGAGGTACGGAGCCTCAAAGACTTCGACATGACGCGCTTCGGTCTTGACTTCAAGAGCAAGAAGCTCGATTACGGCGCGGAGCGGTTGAAGACAGACCGCGCGTACAACCTAGATCTGATTAACCGCCTCGATTGCGCACGAGACGGCTTTCCACCACTACCGCAGGTAGAGATGGATGGGCCGCGCGACCTTCAGGGCTTCAATTACGCGAAGACCACCAAGGCGGCAGACAAGGCCGACCTCGGGTGCCACTTCTTCATAGACGATTACCAATTCGAGCGGCTCTGGCAGCGCCCAGGTGCGTATCTGGACGTGCTGAAGCCCTATAAATGCGTGCTCACGCCTGATTTTAGCCTTTACATGGATATGCCCGACGCCATGCAGCAGTGGAACCGCTACCGCAGCGCGGCGCTCGGCTGGTATTGGGCCCAGCAAGGGATAACGGTCGTTCCAACGCTCTCGTGGGCGCAACCGAGCAGCTACAGGTTCTGCTTCAAGGGCATCCCCAAGCATTCGACCGTGGCGACGTCCACCGTGGGCGTGGCGCGGGACAAGGACGCTCAAAAGGTATGGCACGAAGGTATGCGCGAGGCGATGAGGCGCCTGGAGCCGTCCCGCGTGCTTCTTTACGGAAAGAATATCGGATTCGATTTCGGCGGCTGCGAGGTCGTCGAGTACAAGGCAGGTGGATTTCATGGGCGGTAGGGGCAGCTGGTCACGAAGTGGTAAAACATACGAAGTTGAGCCAGGTAATGGTGGAAACGGCGCGGCTTACGAGGAAACCGTAATTGGTCCTCGCGTACCGAAAACGCTATCAGAGGCGCTTGGTGAGCGGGGAAAGCCAATGCAGCCTGCGGAAGCTTCAGCTGGAACTAACCCGCATTACAACCCTGAATATGATGCCTACTCATCGAATTGCCAGAGGTGCGTTTTGACCTACGAGGCAAGGCGAAGGGGTTATAACGTTACGGCGCTTCCGACATATTCAGGCGATCTATTGCCGTATGGCAAAGATTACTTGAAGGGTCTTTCAAACCCGCGCATCGTTAATGTTGGCAAGTCGATGCGAAAACTTGAAAATGAAATGAAAAACTACGGCAATGGTTCAAGGGCAATTATTGGCGTTAGCAAGGGACACAACGGCCATGTATTCATTGCCGAGAACCATAATGGTAAAATTAGCTATATCGACCCGCAAACAAACGAGCGCTATAGCGGATTGAGTCTTAAAAGGGTTTCAAATGCTACAGTAACGCGAATCGATAACCAGAGCTTTACCGATTACGCTAAACATGCGTTCACTAGGCAGAAGGTGTAACTATGGCAACGCTGTTTGACAAGGCACTTAAGATTGCCAAAGAGAAGTATCCTCATGAAATTAACCATTTCGAGGAATACGCTGACTATTTCGTATTCGACTACGACGATGGAGAAGAGCGCACGGGCGGCGAGTTTAGCCCCATCGTTATTCGTAAGTCTGATTTTGCAGCACTTAATTATGCGCCTATCTTTTTTAATCTCAGCGACGATGCGGAAGATGTTGGAGATGTTCTCGCTGAGGGAATCATTTAGCAGATTGCTATTGAATTAGCCAATTTAGCCGTCCTTCGGGGCGGCTTTTTTATTGCCGAATCGAGGTGATCGCATGCCGCTGACAAAGCCACCCGGCATTGAATCTGATGCGTTCAAGTCCGCGAAATGGGACGAGCTGACGAATGGTCGCACGTTCACACAGTCCGACGCACCATCTCTCTCCCTGCTTTGCCAATGGTACAAAATCGCGGAGACAGCCCAAGACGAGCTTGACAGTTTCGGCGGGCAGACAGCATATAACAACGACATGGGCGACCTGAAGGCATTCCCGCAAATCGGAACGTTGAAAACAGCATCGGCGGAGATTCGGCAGCTGAACAAGCAGCTCGGAATCTGCGACACCCACGAGGAGGTGGAGAGTGGCGCAAAGCAAACAAGCATCCTCTCCATTGTCTCGGGAAACCGTGCGAAGAGGCAGGCAAGAACCGCGTAGGGTCTACCGCGATGGCGATGTCGCCTATAGCGAGATGGACGACGCGGTAGCGCTCGGCGAAGACCTCGGTATAACGCCATTTCCGTGGCAGCGCTACATCCTGACGGACTGGTGCGCGTGCAACGCTGACGGCAAGCCCGCCTATGTGACGTGTGGTCTGGACGTTCCACGCCAGAACGGCAAGAACGCTGCGCTCGAAATCTACGAGCTTTATCGCCTTGCGGTCTGCGGCTGGCATATCCTCCACACCGCCCACCGCGTGAAGACCGCCAAGAAATCATTTATGCGCTTAGTGCGGTACTTCACGGATGAACGGCATCCAGAGCTGTGCGAGCTGGTTGAGCGCATTCGCAGAACGAACGGCGAAGAGGCAATCTTCCTCAAGAACGGCGGCTCAATCGAGTTCATCGCCCGCACGAACGGCACGGCGCGCGGCTTCGACGATATCCAGCTGGTCGTGTACGACGAGGCACAGGAGCTTACCGACACCCAGTACGACGCAATCGCCTATACGCTGGCTGCATCGTCCACGGGCGAGCGACAAATCCTTTACATGGGGACACCGCCGAACGAGCGCAGCGCGGGTACTGTTTTTGCCCGTGTGCGCAAGTCTGTACTGGATGGCGGAATGCGGCGCATGTGCTGGGCATCGTGGGCTTGCGAGAAGCTTCCGCCAAAGGATTGCACGTTCTCCGACATCCTGGACGAGATTTACGAATCGAACCCGTCCATGGGATATGTGCTGGATGAGGGTTACACCGAAAGCGAGTTCGCGGGAGCAAAGGGCAATATCTCAGGTTTCGCCCACGAGCGCCTTGATTGGTGGAGCGGTTCGAGCAGCGCGAGCGTGATAGACGAATCGCTTTGGCTGTCTTTGGCTATTCCGCGTTCCCAAGTGCCAACGGATGGCAAGAAGACGTTCGGCGTGAAGTTCTCGCCGGACGGCTCCCAAATCTCCCTGTGCGCCTGCCGCCTGCAAGAAGACGGGGCGGCTTACATCGAGCATATCGGGCAAGGAACCCTAGCAGACGGCCTGTCATGGCTGACCGACTTCCTTTGCACCGAGCAGATGACCGACACCACAGCAGCAGTGGCAGTTGACGGGCGAAACGGCGCGGCGGCGCTTCTCGACCGCCTGCGCGAGTGGTATCCGCGCCAAGCGCTCTACGCAACCTCAACGCGCGACGTGATCGCGGCTACCTCCATGTTCTCCCAAGCGCTTATAGACAAGACCGTCACCCACTGGGACGGCGGCGAGGACAACGCCCAAGAAGCGCTAAACCAAAGTGCCCTGGAGGCCAGAAGGCGGCCCATCGGTAGCGATGGAGGGTGGGCCTACGGCGGAGATGCGTCCGCGCCCATCGAGGCGGCTGTTATAGCCTACTGGGCCGCAAAGACGACCAAACGAGACCCCGAGGGGGGATGCGTGATTCTATGACGAACGAAAACCCGACGCTCTATCAAGTCGACCCGTCCATGATGAACCTCACGGGCGAGGAGGTTGACGTATTCAACAAACTGTTGGCCGAATGGCAGCGCCACCTAGGCTCGAACATCCGCAACGAGGCTTATTACAAGGGCAAGGTAATGCCAGTCACCACCGATTCGTCCATGCCATCCGACCTCGTTAACCTCAACATCGTCATGGGGTGGGGCGGCAAGTGCGTGGACGTTCTCGCGAACCGCTCGGTTCTTGAGGGATTCGACGGCGGCAGCGCCGATGTGTTTGAATCAATTATTCCCACCACAACTTTGACCGAGATTTACGAGCAGGCGGTAACATCTGAGCTTACGGATTCGTGCGCCTTCCTGACTGTATCAAAGGGAATGCCGGGTGAGCCTGATGTGATAGTGTCGGCGCACTCCGCGCTCGACGCGGCGGCTATATGGGACGAGCGCAAGAAGCGAATCAAGGCGGGTATCTGCGTAGTCGATATCGACGTTGATTCGAGCGGGCTGCGCGTGCCAACGTGGGTCAACATGTACACGGACGAGTACACCTATTCATGTCGCAAGGTAGGCGATTCGTGGGTTGCCGAGAAGGCCGCGAACCCGTTCGGTCGACCGCTGATGGAGCCTTTGCGTTACCGTCCGTCTTTGACGCGCCCGTTCGGCAAGAGCCGTATCAACCGCACCGTGCGCAGCCTCATCGACCGTGCCATGTGCGTAGGCGCGCGCACCGAGATCGCCGCTACATTCTATACGTGGCCGCAGCGCTACCTTCTCGGCGTGGACAAGAAGACCGCCGAGGAGATGTCCAAGCGCAAGGTAGAGATGTACGCCGACTCGATGCTGCTCGTCACCCCGAATAAAAACGGTGATGTCCCGCAGCTTGGGCAGCTCTCGCAGATGACCATGCAGCCACACATCGACCACCTTGAGATGCTAGGCAAGCAGTTCGCATCCGAGGCGTGTATCCCTCTCGACGAGGTTGGTATCGTCTTTGACAACCCAACGTCGAGCGAGGCGATGTTCGCCGCCCAGCAGCGCCTTATCGTCGAGGCTGAGCACGTCAACCGCATGAACGGAATCGCGCTCGGCAACGTCGCGCGCATGGCGCTCGGTGCCGTCAATGCGGCTGATTTCGCCACGGCAGATATCACGCCGCGATTCGCCGACGTCCTGCGCCCATCCAAGGCGGCAAACGCAGATTTCGCAATCAAGGTCAACAGCGCTGTTCCCGCCTATTCCGGTACGCGCCAATTCTGGCGAGACCTCGGCTATTCGGAGCCGACAATCGACTCCATCTTGCGCGAGGTTCGCTACTCCCAGATAGTACAGGCGGCGGCGCAGGCATCCGCGCAGGCGGCGCAGCAGCAGCCGACCCCGCAACCGGAGGGCGTGGACGATGCTGATATCGGCGAGTAGGCTTGCTGAATACACAGCGGCGCTCAATGCCCAGCAGCAGGCGGCGTTCAATTTCATGCAGACAGCGATGCGCTCCTTCTACCAGCTAAACGGCGGCATGATTGACGCTGAAACCATGCGCGAGTTCGCCATGCAGACGCTCACGACATGCGTCCAGACGTTCGGCGACAGGGCCGCTACAATCGCGTGCTCGGCGTATGACGTGACGATGGAGGAGCTGGGAATATCCGTCCAGCCGTCCGACGTGTACAACCCAGTATCGCAGCGCGTGTCCGGTCAGCAGGTCGATTACCTCATGCGAGACCTCACGCCAGATACGTTCGACTCGTTCGCGCGACGCCTTGCCGAGAAGGCATACGCAAGCGTTGGGCGCGCGGCGAACAGGACGACTATCCATAACGCCGAGCGCGACTACTCCAAGGGCGTTCGCTACGCCCGCGTGCCGACCGGCAAGGAGACGTGCGGTTTCTGCCTGATGCTCGCGTCTCGCGGCTTCGATTACACGTCCCGGAAGGCAGCAGGCGACATGGGCTTCGCCTTCAACCGCTTCCACGACCGCTGCGATTGCCGAGTGGTCGCGGGGGACGAGTTGACCACGGTGGAGGGCTACGACCCTGACTGGCTCTATGACGTATACCTAGACGCCCGCTCGACCATCGACCCCGCGTCAATCAGGCGCGAGATGGAGGGACTCCCAGCGCAAATCGTCAACAAGAAGATTACCGACGAGATCTGCAAGGAGATAAACCGCCGCTCGCTCGACTGGAGCTGGAACGGCGGCAAGGTCGAGTCCGGCACGGGCGAATACAAGCGCTTCACCGCACCGCTCGCTGAGCACGGCTACACAACGTCAATCACAGACCGCGATGGCGCACCGCTGCGCATGAACGGCCTTACATGGGGAATGGCCGACGCTACGGGCGGCGAAGTATCTGACTCCATCTCAACCATGCGCAAAGAGCGAAAAGATGGAGGTACCGACACGGCGGGGCATTACGTCCTGCTCGTGGACGGCATAAGCGGAGCTGTTCAAAGCGTTAGGAACAGCCTCCAAGAGGGCGAGACCGCCATTCTCATAGACACCAAATCAAAAGGCGCTTCGGGACTATCCGAGATGCGCCGAATAACCAGATGAATCAAGCCCCGCGAGGGCTTTTTTCATATCTATCCGCAACCCGCAGCCGAACGGCGGCGGGGGACAGCGCCGAACGGCGCGGTAAGGAGGTTCGTCATGGCAGACGACCAGAACCATACCGACACGCAGCAGGTTGACCCGAACGGCGACAACGCTCATGTCGATTGGGAGGCAAAGTACAACGAGATGAAGCAGCATTCCCGAGAATGGGAGCGCAAGGCTAAGGCGAACAAGGACGCAGCCGACGAGCTCGCCGCGCTCAAAGAGGCTCAGATGAGCGAGCAGGAGAAGCTCCAGCAGCAACTCGCGGACGCTATTGCTCGTGCCGATGCGCTTCAGGCCGAGAAGGACAAGAAGCAGTGGGTTAGCGAGGTATCGACCGAAACGGGCGTGCCGTCCGACCTGCTCGAACTCATCTCGGCATCAGACCGTGACGACCTCATGTCCAAGGCCGAGAAGCTCGCAGACAAGTACTCGACCAAGGAGCAGCCCACCGTGCCCGTGGTGCTGGGCGACGGCAAGCACGCCGAAATCAAGCAGACGGGCAGCGCGAAGGACGATTTCGCGCAATTCATGAAGAACGCCTTTAACTAGACAAGGAGAAACAACCATGGCTGAAGGCATCAACAAGACCTCTATCACCCTGCCCTCTTCCGTTTCCAACGAGATTTGGGCCAAGACGCTCGAAAGCTCCGCAATCATGCAGCTCGCTCAGCGCATCGACCTCCCCGGCAACGGCTTGACCATCCCGGTCATCACCGGTGAGCCTGCCGCCGATTGGGTCACCGAGACCGAGAACAAGCCCGTATCCCAGCACACCCTCACCACCAAGGACATGAAGGGCTACACGCTGGCTATCATCGAGCCGTTCTCCAACCAGTTCCGCGACAACACCACCGCCCTTTACAACGAGCTGGTATCCCGCCTGCCGTTCGCTATCGCAAAGAAGTTCGATGAGACCGTCATGTTCGGTAACGCCCCCGGCACCGGATTCGACACCCTCAAGGGCGTGACCAACGCCGTAGACGCCTCCACCAAGACCTATGACGCCTTCGTCGATGCAATCGGCAAGGTTGCCGAGGCCGACGGCGACCTTAACGCCTTCGTCCTCTCCCCGCAGGCCAAGACCCTGCTCCTTAAGACCAAGGACACCACCAACCGACCGCTGTTCATCAACAACGTCCAGACCGACGGCGCAGTGGGCCATGTTCTGAGCGTTCCTACACACTTCACCAAGTCCGCGCACAAGGCAGCCGTTTCTTCCGGCACTAAGGCGGCTGAGGTCCTCGGCTTCGGCGGCGATTGGAGCGCCGCACGCTACGGCATCGTCAAGGACGTCAACATTTCCATCTCCGACCAGGCTACGCTCACGAGCGGCTCCAAGACGCTCAACCTCTGGCAGCGCAACATGTTCGCTGTCCGCTGCGAGTTCGAGGTCGGCTTCATCGTCCGCGACGTCAACGACTTCGTGCGCATCGACAACGGCACCGCTTCTGCTTAGGAGTGATTCACGATGGCTATCAAGGCATTTGCTACACCCGAGGAATACACGGCGGCATATGGCGCGGTAGCCGACGAGAAGCGGCTTGAAGCGCTGTTGCTTCGCGCAACTGGCTACCTTCTCGGCAAGATGGACGGGTACGCGGCGGGGGAGGACGAGGTTTTAGATCTCAACCTCTCCACCGTGTGCATGGCGATGGTGAACCGCGCCCTGTCGGCACCCGCTGGCATGGGCGGCGTGAGCCAGTACAGCCAGACGGCGGGGAGCTACACTGCGTCCGTATCGCTGCTCGACCAGTATATGCGCCCGCTGCCGTCCGAGCTTGACCTTCTGGGGCTTAACTCCTGCGCTGTCCAGTCATGCAGGATGATGGCGGGTGACCGGTATGCAGCTGATTAGCGGTTGCTCCGTCGAGGTATTGCGGCGTAGCACAGGCGCAGTGGACGCGCACGGCAACGAGGTGCCCGGCGAATGGGTCTCCGAGCCTGTCGCCAACGTCCTACCGCAGCCGGGCGCAACAAGTGATTTGGATGCATCCCGCCCGAACGGCGTGACAGTCTCCATGACATTCCACTTCCCCAAGACGTACTCGGCATCCCTCCGCGGCTGCCTGATTAGGTATGGAGGGCGCGAGTACCCAGTCATCGGAGACCCGCAGCCATACCTTGACGCGAACTGCCCGGGCGAATGGAACCGTGCCGTCGAATGCGGGGTGTGCGATGGCTAATGGCGGATGGTCGCTCAAGATGCGTCGCGTAGGAAGAATCAGGCCCGTCGAGCGCGGAATCGTCGAGATAACCAAGGGCGGCGCTGTTTCCTCCATGCTCATGGCGCAAGGAGAGAAGGCGGCGGCGCGATGCAATGCGCTCGCGCATCTCTCGCACGGAAACCCCGTATACGACTGCCAGTTGAAGATGCTCGAAAAGACTGCATCCGCCCGCATCGGCGTGGCGAACTCCGACGCATACATCGACAACCTTAAACACAACACCTTAAAGAAGGGATGCGGCGTATGAGCTTCGACGTGATCGCGGCGACATGTACCGCGCTCCGAAAAGGTTTGGGTGTACCGTCCAGCTCAGCAGTACCAGCGACGCGCCCGAAACGCTTCACCACGGTCGAGCGCACGGGAGGCGGGTACTCGCGCGGAAAGGACGAACCGAACCTTGCCGTCCAGGTGTGGGCCGAAACGGAGACTGAGGCTTACACGCTCGCGCTCATGGCCCGCGAGGTGCTCATCAACATGCGCGAGACATTCCCAAACGTGTGCTCATGCTCAGTCGGGGGCATCTACTCCTTCCCCGACCCAGATAGCGGGTCGCAACGCTATCAACTCGATTTCTACGCCGTCACGCGCCCGTAGCGTGGCGGCTCTTCCATGAGAAAGGAATTGCAACATGGCTGAATCCATGCTCGATACTTCCAACCTCGGTATCGCAAAGGGCCGCGAGGGCGGTTACGCCTGTGTCGCCCCCGCCGGTACCGACCCGACCCCGTTCCTCGATATGAAAAAGACCCTTGCGGAGCTTTGCGAGTCACAGACCACGCTCAAGTCGCTTGGCTACATCTCCGAGGACGGCATCACAATTGCCGCCGATACCGACACCGACGATATCTCGGATTGGTCTGGCGCTATCGTGGCCTCGCCCATGTCCAGCTTCGGCGAGACCATCGAGGTCAGTTTCCTCGAAACCCGCGATTCCGTGCTGAAGTCTGTCTACGGCGACGCGAACGTCACTACTGACAACAAGGGCACCACGACCGTGCGCCACAACAAGAACTTCACCGCATCGCACCTCTATATCTTTGACTGCGTCGTTTCCGACACCAAGGTAAAGCGCGTTGTCGTTCCCAACGGCGTTATCGTCGAGCGCGATGACATGGAGATGAACAACTCCGATCTCGCAGCTTACTCGCCCACCATCAAGTGCCTGCCCTCCGACGCATTCGACGGAGACACCATGCGCGAGTACATCTACGACACCACTACCGTCGCCGCCTAGCGACAGCCACGACAAAAAACCGCCCATTTCGCATGGAGGGCGGCGACGGCGGCTCTGGTAGTAGGCGCTAGAGCCGTTGCCACCGTCCTCCATGAGCCTACCGAAAGGATTCAAATGAATATCGAAGACATGACCCCCGAACAGCTCCGCGAGTACGCAACCGCCAAGGAGAACCAGCGCGAGGCTATCACGGCCCGTTACATGGACCGAGAGCCCAATTTCAAGGTGGTTCAGGATTGCAAGGAACCCTATGAGAAGGACGTAGAGTTCGAGGGAGAGACGTACCGAATCGACATGCGCCGCATCAAGTCGCGCGAGTTCATCCGCATGTTCGGAAAGTTCCAGAAATACGCGAACGAGGGCAAGGACGCGCCGATTTCCGACGCTCTGGCGCTCTACGATTTCGTTTTCGGCGGCAAGGTCGACGACAAGGTGTGCGCTGTGGTCAAGGCCAAGATGGGCTATGAGGACTTCGAGGAAATCATGCGCATCGAGAATGCGCTGTTCGAGGGCATCGAAGTAAAAAACTAGCGGCGCTCGTTCCCGTCCTGCTCGACGGGCGAGACGAGCTTTACGCCGACTTCCAGCAGTATTACGGCCTCAACCTAGACGGTTTGATGGACGCGGGCGAGTTCGGCGCTATCGCCGTTCTTGCCGTCCAGCTCCCCCTATCGTCGCGCACGCTGAAACGCCTACACCCCGAGCTGGCATGGGATGAGAATACGTACATCCTAGCGCTCATCTCCGACCAGCTCGCAAATATCGCCTACGGGTTGGGAGGCGGCAAGGGCAGGAAGCCCAAGCCGATACCGCGCCCGAAGGCATCCAAGAAGAAAGAAACGAAGAATCATCTCGATGTGAGCAAGGTGAGGGTGGACGAGCTGCTTTTCGCTCCCCGCCGACCATCAGCCGTCACGGTAGAGATGGAGGGAAAGGGCGAACAGGGGTGATTGAATGGCTGATGTGGCGAGCGGCTCCGTTCTGCTCACGCCGAAATTCGATAACCTGACATCATCAATCGCCGACCAGCTTGACGGCGCTTTCTCCGGCGCATCCAAGATTGGCGGCAGGGCTGGCTCAGACGCTGGCGGCAAGTTCAGCTCCGGTCTTTCCGCCAAGGCCGGTGCGGTCATGGGCCTTGTTTCGAGCGTCACGAGCAAGGCGTTCGACGCTATCTCAAATTCGCTCGGCAGCGCAATTAGTCGCGTCGACACCATGAACAACTTCCCCAAGGTCATGAAGAACCTTGGGTATTCGAGCCAAGAAGCCGAAGCATCGATTAAAAAGATGTCCGCGTCTATCGATGGTCTGCCTACATCGTTGCCTGGGCTTACATCAATGGTTCAACAGCTTGCGCCATTGTGCGGCTCCCTTGATGAAGCGACGAATATCGGCATCGCGTTTAACGATATGTGCTTGGCCTCCGGTTCATCGACCGCAGACGTTTCTCGCGCGATGCAGCAATACAGCCAAATCCTGAGCAAAGGCAAGCCCGAACTGCAAGACTGGAAGACCTTGCAGGAGGTCATGCCTGGGCAGCTAAACCAGGTGGCGAAGGCGCTTATTGGCCCGACCGCTAACTCTAAAGACCTGTACAATGCCCTAAAAGACGGCTCTATCACGATGGGCGATTTCAATAATGCCGTCATGAAGCTAGACACTGAGGGCGTTGACGGTTTCGCATCGTTCGCGCAGCAGGCCAAGGACTCAACGCAGGGCATAGGCACCGCGCTTGATAACATCTCGAACCGCGTTGCGAAAGCCGTTCAGACGATTATCAATGCGTTTGGAGCTGAAAACATCTCCGGCGCGATTAACGCCTTTAGCGGAAGCTTTGGCAAGACCGCTGATGCGATCGCTACGGTTATCTACGGCATCAAGGACGTTGTTTCAAAAGGCGTGAGCGGCATCGCTTCCGTTTTCGGTCAAATCAAAAGCGCGTTGCCTAGCGGTTTCCTTGACGGAATCGTTAACGTTTTCAACCAGCTTGCACCAGCTATCATGCCTGCTATCACGGCATTCACTCTTCTTTTGCCTGTCATGGGAGGAATGCAGAAGGTTTTCGGTATCGTGTCCGGCTTCAAATCGCTTGGCGCGGCGCTTTCTGCCGTTGCCGGTGGTCCTGTTGGCCTGATAATCGCTGCAATCGCGGCTGTCGTTGTCGGCCTTGCTGCGCTCTATAACACTAACGAGGACGTGCGCAACGCCATCAACTCCGCCTGGTCTGGTATCCAATCGGCGGCGGCTCAGGTGTGGCCTTACATCCAGCAGGCAGTTACCACGGCTTGCTCAGTGATTCAGGGCGCTGTTACCCAATACTGGCCCGTTATCCAACAGGTCGTAACGCAGGTAATGGGTGCTGTTAAGGATTTCGTCGTATCTGCATGGCCGACGATTCAGGCGGCTTTCACCACGGCTTGCTCCGTAATTCAAAGCATCATCCAGGCTGTTTGGCCCGTGATTCAGGCTGTCGTTTCCGTCGTGATGAGCGCTATCCAGCTCATCGTTACGCAGGTCTGGCCCACGGTGCAGAACTACATCTCGATGGCGTGCCAGGTTATCATGGCCGTTATCAATGCAGTGTGGCCCGTGATTCAAACCATCATCACTACGGTAATGAACGTTATCATGGCTGTTATCTCCGTCGTTTGGCCGATTATCCAAACCGTGTTTTCGACGGCGTGCGCTGTCATCGCCGCTGTAATCAACGCTGTATGGCCCGTTATCCAAACGGTTATCACGACCGTGATGCAGGTAATCAACGCTGTCATTGGCACCGTCCTTGCCGCCATCAACGGCGACTGGGAGGGCGTGTGGACGGGTATTCAGTCCATCATTGATACCGTGTGGACTGGCATCCAAAACATCGTCAGCGCGGCGATTGGCGCAGTAAGCTCGATTATCAGCTCCGTGTTGAACACTATCAGCGGCGTTTGGTCTGGCACCTGGGGCGCAATAAAATGGGCATTTAGTTCAATCTGGAATGGAATCAGGGCCGCTGCGACCAGTGGAATCGACTCCGTATACACGACCGTCACCGGAATCAAGGATAAGATCGTCGGGTTCTTCTCAGGTGCTGGCTCCTGGCTGGTAGAGTCGGGCAAGTCGATTCTCAACGGCCTCAAGTCCGGCATCGAGAGCGCAATCGGCTCCGTGACATCTTCCGTGGAGGGCGCGGTCGAGACAATCCGAGGCCTGTTCCCGTTCTCGCCCGCTAAATGGGGACCGTTCTCGGGACATGGCTACACCACGTACTCCGGCAAGGCGCTCATGGGCGACTTCGGCAAGTCGATTGTCGGTGCCGCTTCATCCACCGCTGCAATGGCCGAAAGGGCTATGGGTACTGTTCACGACGCGCTTGTCGCGCAGCCCGTCGACTTCAGCGCATCTTCTCGCGGCGTGAGCGGCATCAAGTCGGCTGCCGCGCGAGTGGCTATGGATGTATCGGCATCGCGCGATGAATCGGCTGCGGCTGTTATCGGCTGGCTCGGGAACAACCTCCCTGCGATCATCTCCGAATGCACTCCAGTCATGGGCGAGAGCGATTTCGGGCGCAAGGTAAGGAAGGCGGTTGCCTATGCGTAAGCTTGAGTACGTCTCTGGCACAGGCTCCATCCATGTGCAGCTTGACGCTGACGGCGTTTTCGCTGGCACTGCTACGGCGATTCGCGGCAGGGCATGGAGCTATACGGTGGGTTACCGCTCACTTTCAGGCATTTCGCGCGATGCACGGGAATGCGATATTGAGCTTAAAGTTCTCGACCGCGCCATGGCGAACACGCTAAGGAGAGCGGCTGACCGCGACATGATGGAGGGCACGCCCGGAACCATCATAGCGGACGGTTGGAGCCAACGCGCGTATGTCGTGAAGGCTGAGCCGTCTGGCATCAACGATGTTGTCGTGACCATAACGCTCACGGTCGTGCTGCTCGACGGCGTTTGGCGCAAGCCGCACACGGTCGAGTATTTGCCGCTTACCGTGAGCGCCGATAGCTATGAATACCTCGATTTGCCCTATGACCTTCCTTATGACCTCGGCATCCCGCTTACCACGTCCTCCATCGAAGCGGGGGAGTGGTTGGAAAGTCCCGTAAAGCTGACCATCTACGGCACGGCGGTAAACCCTGCAATCCGTATCGGCGAGAGCTGGTACAAGGTCGACGCGACCGTGCCAGAGGGCGGCTACATGACTATCGACTCGATTTCGCGTACCGTTACTATCACGGATGCGGACGGCGCTGTTATCGACGCCTTTGCAAAGGCGCACCGTGGTAGCGGACTGGGCAGCGGCGAGTATATCTTCGAGCCGATACCGACTGGCTCGCATGAGGTCGCATGGGACATGAGCTTTGGATTTGACCTCACGTGGTACGAGGAGGAGGGCGAGCCGCCGTGGTGCTAGTAGTTGCTGATACCAAGCTCGGCAACGTCCGCGAGATTGAAGATTTCACGCTCGACGTCGCGTTCGGCGCTGACGAGAATGCCCTCACGTTAACCGTGGAGGAGAAGAGCGCCCCCGCAGCGGGACAGCTGGTCTATATCGACGCAACCGAATACGGAGGCGTAATCGACCAGGTTAAGCGCGGGTCTGGGCGCGGAGCTACCGGCGCGGTCGAGTGCAAGGGTCGCACGTGGCACGGAATCTTGGCAGGTCGCAGGCTTTCGCCCGATTCTGGCAGCGGGTATCTGACCGTCAACGGCAAGGTTGGCGATGTTCTTACCTCGCTGATAGCCAGAATGGGGCTTGAGAGCCTGTTTAAGGCTGCTTCTGACGATTCGACCGTTAGTTACACCTTTTCCCGCTTTTGCGACGGATATAGCGGTCTCATGTCCTGTGCCAAGGCAAACGGTCGAAAGCTGGCAATGAGGAGGATGGACGGCTATATCGAGCTGTCCATGCCTCCAATCGTAGACTACGCGAACAAGGTCGATTCGGATTTGCTCGACTTCACGATCACGTCGGTTCACCGGTGCGTAAACCACCTGCTGTGTGCTGGAACTGGTCAACTCGAAAACCGCGCAATCGTCCATTTCTACGCGGACGAGAACGGAAACGTTAGCCACAAACAAACACTTTTCGGAATTGACGAAATCTGCGCGCTCTACGACTACTCGAATGCGAGTACCAGCGAACTTGAGACAGAGGGAAAGAAGAAGCTGCTCGAATACCAGACGAGCGGCACCGTTGAGGTCGATGCGCATGAGGACATGGACGTTGACGTCGGCGACATCATCAGCGCGCGAGACAACTCAACCGGAACGACCGTCACTGCGACCGTGAGCAAGAAAGTGGTCAAGGTCAACAACGGCATTGCTACCTATTCATATGAGGTCGGCAGCGATACCACCACCAAGACGAGTTCAACAGGCGCGGCTGAAAGCAGCGGAGGCGGAGGGCACTCATACCTCGCGGGCAAGGGCTTGACGCTGGACAATTACACGTTCAACGCAGATGTCGATGCTTCAGACCTATCCTCCATCTCTACCAAGGTGGATGAGGCGCGAACGGAGGCATCTAACGCCCTTGCAGCCGCTGGAAAAGCCGAGGAGCGCGCCAATGCGGCGAACGATGCTGCGGCTGCTAACGCCCAGGCTATCGCGGCGAACGCGACGGCCATCTCGACCAAGCAGAACGCACTTATAGCGGGTAAAAACATCACGCTTGATGGCGCGAAAATCAGCGCCACGGACACCACGTACCAAAACGCCACTCAAGACACTGCGGGACTTATGTCCGCAGTCGACAAAGCGTTACTAGACGGCATCAAGACAGGCGCGACCGTTGCGAAGAGCGCAGAGACGGCCAATGGCTTTGATTCAACCAGAACCGTTGCGATCACTGGCGCTGTGAACGGCTCCGCGACGTGGGATGGATCAAGCAACCTGTCAATCACGGTCGAGGGCGACTCTGCCGCCGCAAGCTTCCTCGCGGCGCATCCAGTTGGTTTCTACGTCGAGACGAGCGGTGCGAACCCGAACAACTTCGGCGGCACATGGACGAGGCAACCGAGTATCGGTCCTAACACATGGCTAAGGACTAAATAGGAGGTCAAATATGGCAAAGACCGAGAATTACACCCACTACGTCTGCGACCGCTGCGGCGCTGATGCGTATCTGGCGGCAAACAGCGCCGCAGCGAACGACTGGCGCGATGTCGAGCGCTTCGACCAGTACGGAAGCAAGGCTACACGCCTGCTGTGCAAAAGCTGCACGGACGCGTACAAGCAGCTCGCCGCGCAGCAGGATGCGGCGTTTCAGGCTTTCATGGCCGCAAAGGAGCAGCGATGAACCAAACCATCAAGCTCGACACACGCAAGCGAGATGGAGCGTACGGCGAGGAGCGGATAGCCCCGCTGCGCCGAGGCGAGCGCAACAACGCGCTGCTGACTGTGAAGGTATGCGCGAACGGCCAGCCCTACGACCTTGCAGGCAAGACCGCGAGCCTGGTCGCGACCACGGCGGCGGGAAAGCTGGTCGGCCCGTGCCCGATGGAGGTTGCCGAGGCTGGAATTGCGCGAATCATGCTGCCAGCAGCCTTGTACTCGGCGGTTGGCTCATTCAGCGGATACGTCGAGATTCGCGAGGGCGAGACGCTTGTCGACACCACGGACAGATTTGGCGGAAAGGTCATCGAATGCGCCGACCTCGACTCAGAGCAAGCGGCAGAATTCACGCCACTTCTAGGAGAGCTGCAAAATGCCGTGGCCGATGAGGCCAAGCGTGTCGAGGCCGAGAAGGCCCGCGCGCAGGCCGAGACCGAGCGCGTGAAAGCAGAGGAAGAGCGCGGCAAGGCAGAAGAGAAACGCGCTCAGGATTCCAAGACAAGGCTCGAAGAGCTTGCACAGGCAAAGACAAATGCAGAAACAGCAACTGGAGAAGCGAATACCGCAAGGGACGAAGCGAAGAAAGCGGCCAAGTCTGCTACCGATGCTGCAACGTCCGTGGATAAATCCACCGCCGCGTGCAATGCGGCAACCGAGGCGGCAAAGGCTGCGCTCCCGCTCGGGCTCTGTATTGCAAACGGGCGAATCTGCCAACGAATCAAGAAAGAGGTAACAAATGGCTGAAGAGAACGCTAATGCCCAGAACTATGTCGTGGTAGAAGACCCGCTGATGAGCGATTCCACGGGCAAGGAGCTGGTGAGCGGCATTAAGACACAGAACGCACTTATGGCCCAGCTCGTGCGCAACGGTGTACTCGATTCCACGATGGACTGGAACACTGTCAAGAATATCGTTGCCAGCGGTCTTGCTCAGCATGTGTTCAGCATCGGAGACCAGTTCATCGTTAACTGGAGTGATGGAACGACAGAGTATCAAGTGCCACTCGATATCGTGGCGTTCGGCACCAAACGTGACAGAGCTGGAAATATCCTTCCGAAGATGACACTGCAATGGCACTACACGCTGCCGTTCGGAACCACGTACAACGCTCGTTCTGCTTTCTATGTGGCGGGCGATGGCGGTCTTCCAGTGGGAACATACAACGTCACCATGGGTTATTCGCAGGGTACCGTGGTCAATGGTAAGACATATCAGTTTACGATCACTAAGGCGCTCCCCGCAGGTGGACAGCTACTTGGTTTTTTCAATGCGTGGGATACAAATCCTGAGAAGTGGAAGGTCTACAACTGCGAGTCTGCTACCGCTACCTCGATTGCCGAGACCGTTTCTGTTACCGAGGGCAGTGAGGGTACGAATCTCGGAACGTTCCTCAGCGACAAGCCCAACGGTGACCTCAATTGTTTGCAGCGTTGCGCGTACGGTTCGAATCGTCCCGATGATTCAGATGTTTTTCAATACCTCAATAGCGATGCAGCAAAGTTCGGCGAGGTCTGGAAACCGAGCGATAAGTTCGACCATATTCCGTGCGCACCGTTCGCCGATGGGCCGCTGAATGACCGACAGGGTTTCCTCAAGGGCTTCTCAGATGATTTTCTTTCCGTTATCGGTGGCCTGCGCGTGGACACATGCACGAACTATGTATGCGACGGCGGCACGTCCGGCGAGCCGAACATCGTCACCTGCTACCCGAAGTTTTACCTGCCGTCTCTTGAAGAGATGAACATTGTTTGCAACGAAGCTAGCGTGAACGGCAAGGAGGGCGAGGTATGGCCCTATAACCGCCTCGCATCCGGCTCAAATACTCGACTTCCGCTGTGGCAGACATTCCAGCAGATGCGATCTTATGCGATTAACGCCAAGACAACTCCCCAGCACGTGTTCCTGCGTTCGCCTCGTCGCGGCGGTGCCTGCAGCGTGTTCTGCGTGGATTCGTCTGGCGCCCTCGGCAGCACGACCGCCTGCCCCGGGAATCGCGTTCGCCCCGCTTGCGACATCGTCGGCATCAAGGAATAGGCGGGCAACCCTTTGCCCGCCGTTAATAGTCATTGAAAGGATGTGTGCATGTCCGTACCGTCAGGCAGACGCGGTGAGAGCGATTTACTCGTACACCAAAAGGCAGACGAGCTTGCAAAATACACGCTGCATATCACTGAGAATGAAAAGGTTTTCGACCCGCGACAGGCTATGCTTCTCGGCATGATTACCGAGAGCGCCGTGAATATCGGCAAGTGCATTTGGATGGCAAACAACATCTACGTCCGCGACGAGAACGACATGCGCAAGCGACTAGAGCTGCAAAGCGATGGAGCGCTCCATTGCAACGAGCTGATGTACTTAATCCGTCTGAGCGGCCCAGTGTTCCACCTAAAGAAGAAACGCGTTGGGCACTGGGCCGCTATGACCGCCGAAGTGCGAAATCTTGCCAGAGGGTGGCGCGAGAAGGATGCCGCCCGATACAAGAAAAAACTCAACCTATAGGACACCCATCCAATACATATACGCTGTAAGGGGTAGAATGACGTGCGGTGTGCGGCTGTAACCCAGAACGTGTTCCTGCGTTCGCCTAATCGCAACAATGCCTACAACGTGTTCTACGTGAATTCGTCTGGCAACCTCAACAACACGAACGCCTGCAACGGGAACCGCGTTCGCCCCGATCGCATTGGCGGAACATCCGTTAATACCGATATTGCAGATATCGAGTGGACATATGCCGACGCAAGGAGCCAATCACCTGCACTCGTTGTCGGGTGCGAACAATCGGGGGGTGACGTTGGCACCGCTTGCAGTGTTCCGGCTATAAGCGCCCCCTCCACCTTCTTAGACCCAATAAGCGAGGATGCCCTATATGAAGCAGCCATGCGATGCTTTACCGGAGTCCGATGGAAACCGAGCGTCGCTAGGGTTGAGCTGAACCTACCGCTAATCATCCACAACATACGCGAGTCATTCGAGAACGGAACATACAGGCCGCACGAACCGCGCCGTTTCACGATTTACTATCCAAAGAAACGCGACATTGTTGCAGTCCATATCAACGACCGTATCTTGCAACGTTCACTGAATGACTTCGTTTTCTATCCCTCCATTGCTCCCCATCTAATGACAGACAATTGGGCTTGCCAAACTGGCAAGGGAACAGACTACGTGCGTAACCGTTTCCGCTCAATGCTGCGCTCACATGTTAGGGAACATGGTGTGACCGGCTATATCTGCTACGTGGATATCTGTGGCTACTACGGCAATATGACACATGCGGTAGCAGCCGAGCCGTTCTATCGATATGCGCCGAAACGCTGGGCTGATTTCGCCAACATGATTATCACGACCCAGTACGGCACTGGAGACGGGCGCGGCGTTAACCCAGGCTCCCAGTTAATCCAGATAGCCGGAATCAGCGTTCCGAACGAGCTAGACCATACGATCAAAGACAAGCTGCAATTCAAGCGCTACGGTCGTTACATGGACGATATGGTCTGCATCGTCGAGAACATGGAGCAGGCAGAGCTATTCATGCGCACTGTTGGGGAAGGTCTTGCAAAACTTGGACTTGAACCGCATCCGAAGAAGTCAAAGGTCGTTCCGCTTGCAGAAGGAGTCACGTTTCTCGGGTTTGACTTCAATCCGCTTGAAAGCGGAAGGGTGCTAATGACCGTGACCAGCAGCTCAGTGAGACGCGAGCGCCGCCACCTCAAAGGCATCGTGCGCCTAGCAAAAGCAGGTGGCCTTACGCGCAAGCAGGCAAACGATAGCTACCACGGGTGGAGGGCGCACGCGAGCAAAGGCGATTCATCCAAACTGATAAAGCGGATGGATGCCTACTACAAGAATCTTTGGAAGGAGTAACTGATGGAATACAAGAGAATCAGCGGAACCGTCTACGACAACCGCAGCATCGAGCACATTGCTGCTCAGGCCGACAAGACCGCAGCCGACCTTGCCTTTGCAACCCTCATGGCGGGCATTGAGATCCCCACTGAGGACGACACCAACGGAATGGGAATGGAGGGTACCGAGGATGAATAGTAACGAACTTGAGCGCTACAAGAAGTTCTACCGTAGCGGCCTTTGGAACGACCTTATGTTGGACGCACTCTTGAAAAAGAAGCGCATCACCAAGTCCGAGTACGACGAGATCAAGTCTGCACGCGACTAGAACTGGCCCCGAAAGGGGCCTTTTCTTTTGCGCGGGGGACGGCGCAGAAGGTTGACCACATCTGCGATCGTGTCGACCTAATGTACAACAAGGAGACAGGGAGATAGAGATGACTGAGATTCAGTCTGGCCGCGACGTTGCGTTCTGGCTTGACAAGGCCTACGCACACCTCGACAGCGCTGAGGAGCCGACCGAGCAGGAAGGGGAGATGTAATGTCGTTTGAAATCGTTGACGGCATGACCGGCCAGAAGCACATCAGCTCGGACGACCTGTCAGCGCTCAACGTCGCGACCATCGGTAAGGCGGATTGCGTGCTGAAGTACGGCGACGACTTCGCGCTCACGATGCAGAGTGCCAATTCAGCGACACTTGGCACCGGTGTCGGTATGGTCGGCGGCAAGCGCTTCTGGAATCAGGCGGCAACTTCGCTGACTGTCCAGTCCGGCACGCAGGGCCAGAAGCGCAACGATCTCGTCGTGGCCCGCTACGCGAAGACCAGCGCTGGCATCGAGTCCATCACGCCGGTCGTAATCAAGGGCACGCCCACGACGGGCACCGCAGCAGACCCAGAGGTGACGGCGAACGACTTGAAGCTGTGGCGAGTTCCGTTGGATGGAATCAGCGTTGGCGAGCCGGTCAAGCTCTTCGAGCCCGTCGCTTCGCTCGCGACCATTGGGGATTCCGTATCCCATCTCACCCACATCGAGGTCGTGCATGTCAACAGCGATGGAGACATCACCGCGCCGAAAGTCGATGGTTACGCGTTCGTCTGCTGGTTCGCCTGCATAAGCGAAGGGTGGGTCGGTACATGCTACATCGAAAAGCCGACGAGCGCCGTGACCCGCACCTGGTACGTAACCAATCGATATGGTAGCGGCGGAGGAACAGTGGGGTGCTACGCGCTTTACATACGTCAGTAGGGACGCACTTCGAGCGGCCATGAGAACGGCGTGCTCTTGGCCCACCCAGCGTTCGGATTGTTTTCCGTTTTGAAGTAGTACGTCTTTCCAGCTTCCACGACCGCGAATACGGCCTTGGCCGTAACCATGCGCTGGACGCCGTCGCTGCCGTTGAGGCCAGTTGATACCTTAGCAACGCTTTGTAGACCGCTCGGTGTCGTCACATGGAGGCCGATTTCGCCGCCCCATGCGCCGTACGTCTCATACGCCAACACCTGTGCGACGATTACGCCGCTCACCTTGGGAGTGAATGAGAATTCGGAGCTTGAAGATGCGAAATACTCGGTCCGGGATACGGAATGCCCTACATCTCCATAGCCTCTGTATACGAATTGCTCGCCCTCGCCACGACCGTGCGGAATGATTGCAGGTAGTGCGACATAGAGGCTGCATAGTAAAACATCATTTTGACAATCCAATCTCTCGAAAATCCCAGACGTTTCGCATGGTAGACCGCCGCGTTTCGTCTGGGATTTTTGTATTCAAGACGCGGGGGACGGCACATCGATACTCGCGTAAGGAATCTGGCATAGGAGTGGAGGTGAGTAGATGGAAGTGCTAAAGCTCTTTGCGCCATATGGCCCTGGTTGGCTCGGCGGCGCGGCACTTGCGCTCATCGCTTTTTACTTTGGCAGGCAATTTCTCGAAGAATACAAGCTGCAAAACGAACGCAAAAGCGCTTTGGACATTAAGCGCGAGGAGCGCAAGCAAGATGAGGTCAAGGAGCGCTCTCAGCGCGACCGTGAGCGGTCGGAGATGGAGGGCCGCATCGCAGCGCAGATGGAGCGCAGCAACACCTTGATTGAGGGGATGAAGACCCTCATGGAGTCCGTGGTGGCCTCGAACGAGGTATTGCACAACGACATTGCGAACAGCCAGGAGCGCAGTCAGGGGATGGCGCAGAAGGTCGACCACATCTGCGACCGCATCGACCTCATGTACAACAAGGAGACAGGGAGATAGAGATGACTGAGATTCAGGCCGGCCTCACGGTGTGCACGGTGCTTGTCGTGCCGTATATCGTGCAGGCCATCAAGACGAAGGACATGACTGGAAACGTTGCGCGCTGGATTGCAATTTCGGTGTCTGCGCTGTGCGGCGTATTGACGGCTATGGCTAGCGGTATGCCGACCGATGCATCGGCGTTGGTAACGTCCATTTTTGCAGCCGTTGGCGGAGTTCAGGTTGCCTACGCAGCCTTCAAGAGCGTCGGCGTTACCGACAAATGGCTCGACGCGCTTCTGGCGCTCGGCGAGGTCAAGGAGGACTAATGGCAGACTTCGCAACCGTCCAGCCGGACGAGTACAAGCTCCTCGGCTGCAACTTCAGCGCCGGCCGTCCGTACGGCATCAAGGGCGTCACGATCCACCACATGGCGGGCGACCTCAACGCCAGCCAGTGCAACGGCATCTGGGGCGCCAACGGCTGCTCGGCGCACTACTCGGTAGACCGCAACGGCTACATCACGCAGCACGTCAACGATCTCGACCGCGCCTACGCCTGCGGCGACGGAATCGGCACCGGGCGCGGCAACGACACGACCATCTCCATCGAGCACGCCAACAGCGCACGAGGCCCGTGGACCGTGCATGAGGCCGCCATCGAGAGCGGCGCGCACCTCGTCGCAGCCCTGTGCCTGTACTACGGTCTCGGTCGCCCCGAGTGGTGCAAGAACGTCTTCCCGCACCGCTATTGGAGTGCCACGGCTTGCCCCGGCGAGCTGGCTGGTTCGCAGCGCGACCATTACATGCAGCGTGCTCAGGCGTGGTATGACGCGATGAAAAGCGGCAAGGCGCCAGCCCCCTCCACCGCCAAGCCCGCAGCGGCAAAGCCCGCTCAGGCGGCATCTGGAAAGCGCGTCCCCGTCCACTACTCCCTCCACCTCAAGGGCGGCGGCTGGCTTGGCGAGGTAACCGATTTCGGCGCTGGCGATAATGGTTTCGCTGGCTACCCGTGCAAGCGCCACGACCTGCTGTGCGCCCGAGTTGATCGCGGCACGCTCAAGTATCAGGTTCACACCATCGAGGACGGATGGTTGCCCTACGTGACCAAGGGCGACCGCAACGATACCGTCAACGGCTGCGCCGGCATAGCCGGCCATACCATCGACGGCGTGCGCATGTACTACGTGACCCCGGACGGCGAGGAATACAAGCAGGCATGGTACCGCTCGCAGACAACCGCACGCTCCGGGTGGCTCGGAACCGTCTGTGACGATGGCTCCACCTACGGTGGCGATGACTTCGCGGGCATGTACGGTGAGCCGCTTGACCGACTCCAGGTGTGCATCACTGACGGCAACCCCTACTAATAAAAACGTTAGTCACTTATAACCCCTCTCCACCTTCTGG
>NZ_JBNPLJ010000024.1:0-31363 GCF_050313415.1 Collinsella sp. SGI.184
GTGCATGGCTTCCAAAAAAGAAAAGCCCCCGTTGCCGGAGGCTTCAAGTTCGATTGGTGCGGCGTATAGGATTCGAACCTATGACGTTCTGATTCGTAGTCAGACCCTCTATCCAGCTGAGGTAACGCCGCAGCGCAAGACATATGAAACCATTTTAGTTAATTGGAGTCAAGCACAATCTTGATTTTTTTCTAGACCATTTTCCTCATGCAGCTCCGCATGTATCACCGTTTCCCATACGATCGATCGGCTTTTCAACCACATCGAACCCAACACCGAGATCCCTCAATAGCGAGCGCACCCGCTGGGCGCAATCATACTCGGCAAACGAGATACTCAGCATGCGTGCCACCTGGTTAGAAGTCCCGACTCCATAGAACCGTTCGAGTGTTGTAAGCCCTTTGTGCGTCACAAAGGTCTCAACTACATGTGGTGACTCCTCAAAGCACCATTGGGTCAACGGACCCTCGCTCGTTTGCCTCACCACCAAGCCACCCATACCCGATGGCTCACACGTAACTAGCAGGTGCTCCCCACCTTCATCGCTCTCAAACAAAACTACCCGCTCATCAAACAGGTCCATCACATCCCCTTCTCTCGCTCGTATCTAGTAAAAGCATAGCAGGTAGACGACCGTATACAGAACATTTGTTCGTGTATTTTCTATTGAGCTGTCCGCGCGGCATGGTAAGGCTCCGCGCACAAAAAAGGCGCCCCGGATAGGGGCGCCCCCGAAAATCGCTTATGCAGCAAACCTACGCGACCGGCTCGATCTTCTCGAGGCCGCCCATGTAAGGACGCAGAACCTCGGGGATCGTAATGGTGCCGTCGGCGTTCTGGTAGTTCTCCAGAATGGCGGCCATAGTGCGGCCAGCCGGCAGACCGGAACCGTTAAGGGTGTGCAGGTAGCGCGAGCCCTTGAAGTTCTCGGGATCGCGATACTTGATGTTGGCGCGGCGAGCCTGGAAGTCGCCGCAGTTGGAGCAGGAGCTAATCTCCTTGTAGGCGTTGTAGCTCGGCAGCCAGACCTCGATGTCGTAGGTCTGACGGGCAGAGAAGCCCAGGTCGCCGGTGCACAGGCTAATCACGCGATACGGAAGACCCAGCTGCTGAAGCAGGAACTCGGCCTCGGCGGTCATGCTCTCGAGCTCCTCGTCGGACTCCTCCGGCTTGGCAAACTTGACCATCTCGACCTTGTCGAACTCGTGCTGGCGGATGATGCCGCGGGTGTCGCGACCAGCGGAGCCGGCCTCCTCGCGGAAGCAGGGGGTGAAGGCGGTGTAGCGGCGCGGCAGGGTGTCGGCATCGAGAACCTCGCCGGCGTGCAGGTTGGTAAGCACGACCTCGGCGGTGGGGATCAGGAAGTTATCGCCCGAGACATGATAGGCGTCGTCCTCGAACTTGGGCAGCTGGCCCGTGCCAAACATGGTCTGGCGCTTGACGACGATGGGCGGCCACCACTCCTTAAAACCACGGCTGGTGTGCGTATCGAGGAAGAAGTTGATGAGGGCGCGCTCCAGACGGGCGCCGGCGCCACCGAGAACGGTGAAGCGGCTACCGGAGAGCTTGTTGCCGCGCTCGAAGTCGAGGATGTCGAGGTCGGTGCCCAGATCCCAGTGCGGTTTAAAGTCGAAGTCGAACACGCGCGGGGTGCCCCAACGACGGCGCTCGATGTTCCCGTCCTCGTCCTTGCCGTACGGGGTGGCCTCGCAAGGAATGTTGGGCAGGTGAGCCATAAAGTCGTACTGCTCCTGCTCGAGAGCGGTGCGGCGCTCGGCCAGACCGTCGATCTTCTCGTTGACGGCGCGCACGGCCTCCTTGGCGGCCTCGGCCTCGTCCTTCTTGCCCTCCTTCATCAGGGCGCCGATCTTCTTGGACTCGGCATTACGCGTGGCCTGGAGCTCCTCGACCTCGGTGATGACGGCACGACGCTCATCGTCGAGCTCAAAGAACTTCTCGCGATCCCAAGACGTCTGGCGGTTAGCCATGGCGGTATCGATGGCATCGGGGTTCTCGCGAACAAACTTGATATCAAGCATTAGATCCTCCGGCGATATACATTCCATTTAGGTTGCAACCTTGTACATGTATGGGCAAGTATATACTTATGAGCGTTTACGACCCAACTCAACTACGCAAGAAGGCACCCAATGGACGCAGTTTTTTCCTTTTTGTTTGGCACCCGCACCGGTTTTGCCATCCTTTTCGCCGGCGGCATCCTGCTGTTTGCGATTCTTGCCTTTGTAATGGAGAAGCGCACCCATAAGCTCTACGTCGACCGCGGGCCCAAATCCGAAGAAGATCAAGACAGCTTCTGGGACTAACCTGCCATTTAGGGACAGGTTTATTTTGGTCGGTTTTATCTGGGCAAACGCAAGCACCCCGCAACCGGTATCAACCCGGTTGCGGGGCGCTTTTCGCTATAGAGATAAAACCGCAGGAAAAACCTGCCAAAATAAACCTGTCCCTAAATGGCAGGTTTACTGAAGGGTGGCGTCGATGGCCTTGACCAGGGCGCTGCGCATGCCGGCGTCCTCGAGCGCGACGACGCCCTTGATGGTTGCGCCGCCGGGCGAGCACACGGCATCCTTCATCGCCGCAGGATGCTGCCCAGTTGCAAGCTGCAGTTTCGCCGTACCCAGAACCATCTGGCTCACAATGCGATAGGCGTCGGCGCGCGGAATGCCGTGCTTGACGGCCGCGTCGCCCAGGGCCTCAATCGCCATGGCAACAAATGCCGGGGCGCAACCGCCCACGGTACCGCCCACAAACAGCAAGCTCGTATCGAGCTCAACGACAGTGCCAATCTTTCCGAGCAGGTCGAGCACCACGGCACGCTGCTCGCCGTTGAGCGTAGAGGACTTCTCGCAGGCGATGACGCCCTCGCCCACCGAAACCGGTGTATTGGGGACCGTCGAGATGTGCGCGACACCCGGCAGAACCTGCTCCCACTTGACACTGTCCCAAGTCCAGGCGACCGAAAGGACGACCTTATCGGCAAGAGTATCCTTGAGCGGAGCGAAGACCTTCTCGATCATGTACGGCTTGACCGCAGCAACCACGATATCGGATACAGCGACAACCTCCGCCGCATCACGACAGGCAAGTATCCCACGCGCCTCACAGCGCTCAACCAGGGCATCGTAGCGGCCCGCGCAGGCACACATGTCGCTCGCAGCCACACCGGCGGCAATCCAGCCATCGGCCATAGCGCTCGCCATATTGCCAAAACCGACAAATCCAATCTTCATATCTCATAGTCCTCTCAGACAGGTTCTTCAAATCGAGAGCTATTGTCCCACGGCATTGTTTCGTATTGCCGACCTATTTGTGATACGGCTCGCCACGGCTAATCTTGCAGGCGCGGTAGACCTGCTCCAGCAGCACCACGCGCGCCAAGTTATGCGGCAAGGTAATGCGTCCAAAGCTGAGCATTTCGTCAGCTCGTGAGCGAACATCGTCGCTCACGCCGTCCGATCCGCCAATCACAAAGGCGATGTCGCTGTTGCCTCGCAACATAAGATCATCGAGCCGCGCCGAGAGTTCCTCACTCGAGCGCTCTTTGCCCTCAATGGCCAACAGGATCACATGCGCTCGGGGCGGCAGGGCTGCAAGAATCGCCGCTCCCTCCTTGTCGCGCGCGGCATCCACGCCGCCCGCCTTGGCCGGGTCGATATCGGCCACCTCACGCATATCCACCTTGGCATAGGCGCCCAGGCGCTTGGTGTACTCGGCGCAGGCATCCTTCCAAAAACGCTCTTTGAGCTTACCGACGCATACAACGGTGCACTTCACGCGCGCCTACTCCTTCGAATCGTTTTGAACTTTGCCGGCGGTCAGCATCTGCTCGAACATAGAGGCCGACTGCGAAAAGTCGCTCGGCAGCACGACCGTCGATGTTTTACCCGTGCGAGCGAACTCCGTCATCATCTCGGACCATTGCGTAAACATGAACAGCTGGTTGGCCTCATCGTTGCCGACGCCCGTCTCCTGGATAATCTCGAGCGAATCCTTGATACCCAGCGCGATGGCCTTGCGCTGGTTGGCGATGCCTTCGCCAGCCTTTTCCATTGCCTCGGCTTCGGCGGTCGCCTCGGTAACGCGCTTGATGCGGTCGGCCTCAGCGAGCTCCTGCGCAGCAGCGCGCTTACGCTGGGCGGCGTTGATGTCATTCATAGAGTTCTCGACCTCGGTCGGCAGCGCGATCTTGGTGATGAGCGTCGACACGAGGGTAAAGCCGTAGGCGGCCATCTGCTCGGATACGGTGGCGTTGACGTCCTTGGCGATGTCATCCTTCTTGGCAAAGACCTCATCAAGGGTATAGACAGGGATGGAAGAGCGCAGGGCATCGGTAATGAAGTCGCGCATCTGGTCGACGGGCTCCTGCAGCATGTAGTAGCTCTTGTAGATGCCCGAATCTGCCGGGCCGGCTCCCATGTCATAGCTCACGTGGTACTGAGCAGAGACCTCAAGGCCGATAGTCACGTTGTCCTGGGTCTTAACGTCGATCCCAAAACCGTTTTTCATGGTGCGCAGACTCACCGTGGCGGCCTTGCGGTCGATCACGGGCACCTTCATGTGGAAACCCGCGTTGACGATGCGGTTAAACTTGCCCAGGCGCTCGATGATCACAGCATGCTGCTGTTCAACGACATAGCAGGCGTTGGGAAGCAGTAGCAACAAAATGATGATGGGAAGTAGAAGGCTCGTAAGGGCAGCGATAATACCGGATAACAGCATGGTCTCTCCTCCGATGGGCACACGTTGGCACTAGGATACCCGCACAAAGCAGCCATGTGACACCATCAGGAGGCCCATAACAAAAAAGCTCCCATTGCTGGGAGCTCTTTCAATCAATGGTGCGGGCGAAAGGACGTCCGCGTATCCGCTGCGCGGATCCGCACCGGCTTCGCCCGCCTGCCGGCGGACTCGCCAGCTCGCTAAAAACGCTCCGCGTTTTCTTGACGCTCGCTCCTTCGCAGGTTCAAGTCCCTGCGATGGGCCCATAACAAAAAAGCTCCCATTGCTGGGAGCTCTTTCAATCAATGGTGCGGGCGAAAGGACTTGAACCTTCATGGGGTTGCCCCCATACGGACCTGAACCGTACGCGTCTGCCAATTCCGCCACGCCCGCGTGCAGGAATTAGAATAACGGAGCGCCACCGTGAACGCAAGAACTATTTTTGAAAAAGTTTGCGGGCATTTTCCCAGGCGGCTCGAGCGATTGCCTCGGCGTTCTCGCCGGTACGATCGACACGGTCGTTAACCAGCGCGTTTGCCGTGATGGAAATCATTGCCGGCTCACACTCAAGACCGCGAATGGGCTCCGGAGCCATATAGGGACAATCCGTCTCGAACAAAATTCGATCGAGCGGGGTTGACGCAAATGCCTCGCGCACATCATTGTTGCGCTTAAAGGTGGCCGCGCCGCCATAGGCGATATAGCAGCCCAAACCCACAAAGCGCTCCATCGTGGCGCGATCCTCGCCAAAGCAGTGCAGCACGCAACCGGCCTGGGGCACACCCACCTCGCGCAGCACGTTGTACGCATCCACATGCGAGGAGCGCTCCCCATCCGCGTCCTCGTGGCGCAGATGCAACTCCACCGGCACATTGCGGCGTACGGCAACTTCGAGCTGACGTGCCATGCAGTCAATCTGCACGCTGTGGGGCGCCGGCGCGATGTCGTCGTCGTAATCCATGTGGTAGTCCAGACCGATCTCGCCGATACCGACGCATAAGGGATCATCAAGCGCAGCAACGACCTGTGCATGAATGTCATCGGTATAGTCCGGCGCGCCATAGGGGTGCACACCGGTGAGATACTTTATCTGCGGAATCTCGCACATCGGCAAAATCTCGCGCACCAGCCAGTCGCTATAGTCCGTCACGCTGCGTTTGTCGGCAATGGGATCAAAGATCGTCACCAACAGGTCGACGCCTGCAGCCTTGGCGCGCACAAGCGTCTCGGGTACTTCCTTGCCCCAAAACGAGAGCAAGTGCGCATGCGTATCGGCAAGCGGCGCCAAGGGCACAGGGCAAGCAACCGTTTTCTTTTTCTTGGTAAACGTCACGCGCTCGTCATTAGGCATCATGGATTAGCTCCTGAGCCAGACGGACAAAATCGGCAACGCCAAGCGTCTCGGCGCGTGTGGTGGGCGCGATGCCGCAAGCCTCAAAGGCGGCATCGAGCGCGTCCTTGGCAAAGCCGTTGGCGCTCATGGAATTGCGGATGGTCTTGCGACGCTGAGCAAACGCAGCGTCAATCACGCGGGCCACAAACTCGCGATCAAGCCCCTCGGGCGCTACGCCGTCGACACGGTCGATGCGCACGACGGCCGAATCCACATGCGGCGCCGGCATAAAGCAGCGCGGCGGCACCTCAAAGCGACCCGTCACCTGCGCATACAGGCCGAGCTTTGCCGTATAGCCGCCGTAGGTCTTGTTGCCCGGCGTTGCGGCAATGCGATCGGCAACCTCCTTTTGAACCATGACGACGGCGCGTTTGAGCGCGGGCATCGTCTGGAAGAACTGCAGAATGATCGTCGCCGCCACGTTATAGGGCAAGTTCGCGACAAATACCGTCGGCTCACCGCCCGCGGCCTGCTCAATCTGCTCCGGGCACACCTTGAGCGCGTCGCCCATGATAAAGCGGAAGTTGGCATAGTCGGCGGCATGGGCATCGAGCACCGGCTCGAGCTCGGGATCGGCCTCAATCGACGTGACGCACGCCGCCTCCTGAAGCAGCGCAAGCGTGAGCGTTCCAACGCCCGGACCAACCTCGAGCACGCGCTCATCGCCCGCAAGTTCGGAAAGCTCGCAAATACGCTCGATCACATGGTTTTCGATCAGGAAGTTCTGGCCCAGGCGATGCTTGGTCGCAAGGCCAAACTCCTCCAGCAGCTCCCTTGTTGCCGTGGGGTTTGCCAAAGGCGAAGTTGTCATAGTTGCCTCCTTAGCATGGTGGCGGCGTCTTGAAACAAAAGGGCATGGACCGTTGCGGCCATGCCCTTACACCTAAACAGCAGATTGCCGATATGGCGCGCGGCGTCTTAACCCAGACGCGGGAACAGCGGCTCACCCTTCTCGACGGGCTGACCACCGGCAAGCAGACCCCAAGCGCAAATGCCCTTGAGGTCGTCGCTCGCGGCCTCGTCCTCGCACGACAGGCGGCGCAGGGCCTCGGTAGAAGTCTGGGGCATGAGCGGCATCAGCAGGTGAGCGGCAATGCGGATGGCCTCGAGGAGGTTGTAGATCACAAACGCCAGCTCGTCGGCCTTGGCCTCGTCCTTGGCAAGTGCCCAGGGCTCGGAGTCCTCGATGTAGTGGTTGGCGGCGTGGATGAGCTCCATAACCTCGTCTTTGGCTCCACCGTAATCGAGCACGTCCATCTTGGCCATGTAGCGCTCGGCCAGGCCATCGGCAATCTTTGCCAGCGGGTTATCGAACGCATCGAACGATGCGGGCTTGGCGGGCGCGCAACCGTCAAAGTACTTGCCGCTCATGTTGAGCGAACGCGAGATGAGGTTGCCCCAGCTGTTAGCGAGATCGGCGTTGTAGACCTGCTCCATGCGATCGAAGCTGATAGCGCCGTCGGTGCCGGGGGCCACGTCGGTCATAAAGTAGTAGCGATAACCCTCGACGCCCAGCATGTCGATAACATCCTGCGGGGCAATGGCGTTGCCACGGCTCTTGGACATCTTCTCGGCCTTGCCAGTCTCGGCATTGCGCACGGTCAGGAAGCCGTGGGCAAAGACGTGCTCGGGCAGAGCCTCGCCAATGGCCATGAGCATAGCGGGCCAAATGACGCAGTGGAAGCGAATGATGTCCTTGCCCACAATGTGGAACTGCGCAGGCCAGCGATAGGCCAGCTCGGCACGGGCCTCGTCGGTGTCGACACCGTAGCCGACAGCCGTCATGTAGTTGAGCAGCGCGTCGAACCACACATAGGTCACATGGCCCTCATCGAACGGAACCTGGATGCCCCAGTCAAAGCTCGTACGGCTCACGGAAAGGTCGTTGAGGCCGCCCTCGACAAAGCTACGCACCTCGTTCATGCGGAATGCAGGCTCGACGAAATCGGGATGCTCGTCATAGAGCTTGAGCAGCTTGTCCTGGAAAGCGGAAAGCTTGAAGAAGTAGGACTCCTCCTGCACGCGCTCGAGCGGACGATGACAGTCGGGGCACAGGTGCTGGCCGACGCTGCCGTACTCCTCGTCACCCTTCTGGACCTGCGTGTCGGTAAAGTAAGTCTCGTCAGGCACACAGTACCAACCGTCGTAGCTGCCCTTATACAGGTAGCCAGACTCCTTCATGCGCTCCCACAGATACTGCACCGCATGATGCTGGCGCGGCTCGGTGGTGCGGATGAAGTCGTCGTTGGAGATCTCGAGTTTGCTCCAAAGCTCCTTGAAGTGCGGAGCCTGGCTGTCGGTCCACTCCTGCGGCGTCATGCCATGCTTGGCTGCGGCCTCGGCGACCTTCTCGCCGTGCTCGTCCATGCCGGTCAGGAACTTGACGTTATAGCCGGCGGAGCGGCGATAGCGAGCCTGGACGTCGGCGATGATGGTGGAATAAGCCGTGCCCAGATGCGGATCGGCATTGACGTAGTAGATGGGCGTCGTGATAAAGAACGAAGGCTTGCTTTGATCCATGGGGTTTGTCCTCCAGAAAAACGTTGCATACAGGGGATGATTCTAACGCAAGGGCTGGATATCCTCCATCTATTGCATATTGAGCACCATGGCATAGACATCGCGTTTGCGGCGTGAATACTTCTGAGACAGGCGCTTGGCCACCGCAGAGGCGGGCTCCCCCTCCTCGAGCGCGACGCGGATATCCTCGCGCAGGGCCTCGTCGGGATCCGCTGCCGCTGCGCCAACCGGCACAATGCCGGCCTCCTCATCTTCACTCGGTGGCGCAATGACCAGCGCAATCTCGCCCTTTACTTCGCCGCGAGCACGCAGCCCCTCGGCAAGCTGGGCGGCGGGCCCGCGCAAGACCTCCTCGTGCAGCTTGGTGAGTTCGCGGCAGACGGCAACCTCACGCTGGGGAAAGACCTCCGCCACGGCCTCGAGCGTCGCCACGATGCGATGTGGAGACTCGTAGAAGATGAGCGCGCCGGGCACCACGGCAAGGCGCTGCAAACGGCGCACGCGGTCGCCGTGCTTTCGGCCCAAAAAGCCCTCGAAGAAAAAATGCTCGCAGGGAATACCAGACGAAACGAGCGCTGTGACGCAAGCAGAGGGCCCGGGAATAACTTCGACGGGCACATCGGCCTCACGCGCCGCCTCGACCAGCGCTTGGCCGGGATCGGACACGCTCGGCATGCCGGCATCCGAGGCAAAAGCAAGGGTCTCACCCGCCAGCAGGCGGTCAACCAGGCCGGCGGCGCGGCTGGCGATCACATTCTCGTCGCAACGGACAAGCGGCTTGGAAATGCCCAGATGCATCAGCAGCTTTGACGTCACACGCGTGTCCTCGCAGCAGATCGCATCGGCGGCGGCAAACGCCTCGCCAACGCGCGGAGACAGGTCGCCCAGGTTGCCGATGGGTGTTCCGACCACATAGAGTTTGCCCGTATGGGCGCTGTTTTGCGTCATATCAACCTATTCAATCATGCCGCGCTCGAGCGTACCGAGCGCCGCGCGGGCGTCCCATGCTGCGATGCGTTTCTCGGTCTTCCACGTTTGGAAGAACCAACCGGCAGCCGGCGCAAACGAAGCCAGCTGATTGGCGATAAACACGCGCTCGTAGGCATTGCGGCCCTCGGGCGTAACCGACGAGTTGGCAAAGATCGCCGCGCCCGACCATTCGCCCACCAGCACGGGGAACCCAGTTGAAATCGCTTCTTTAAGCTCGCGCTTGTTACGCGAAATCGCCGTCGTCAGCCCGCGGGGGCTCGTGATGTCGAGCGCATGCTCGTCGCGGTAATGGTACAGGTGAAGGTCCATGTAGACGTTCTTGTACTTGGCGCCGCGCATAAAATGCTTCCACTCGCCGGGATGTCCCGACGACGAGAAGACGACGATCTTATCCTCGGGCATATACGAACGGACGAGCTCGTAGGCATCGCGATAGAAGTTGCGCAGGTAGTGCGCCGGAATGCCATCCGTCATGGTAAAGAGACTCTTGCGGACACTCATCTGCGGCGTATCCAGCAGCTCAATGCCCAGCAGGCTCTCGGCTTCGCCGTAGCGATCGGCCAAACGCTCCAGCACGTCGAGCGCAACGTGACGACCGTTGGTGGACGAATGCCACTCGGCAACAGCCTCCGGCGTGGTGGGCGAATCGTTGGAATCGCCCTGGCCACCGGGCACAGTCGCTAGATCGAGCAGCACGCGAATGTCGTACTTCGCAGCCCACTCAATTGCACGGTCAATGTAGTCGATAACCGAAATGTAGGACGCATCGGACTCCTGCGAGCCAAAGGCATACCAGGGCACCGGCAAACGCACGGCATTGAGACCAATCTGCGCCATACGGCGAAAATCATCTTCGCTTACGAATGTCTCATAATGGCGACGCATGCGCTCGTTATAGGCAGCAGTGCCCATGGCTTCTTGCAGTTCCGCCGCATTGGACGCACCTGTCGCCGCGTACAGCGACGGGGTCACCCAAGGCTCGGGAATAAACCAGCCAGAGAGATTAACGCCGAGTATCCTCTCCATCACGGCCCCCTTCGAATCGTGCAGGGCGAACCCGCATCGTATTGCATAGGAAAAGTATCGTTTTGAGTATACCCGCGCACACGGACAGCCGATCGAACGGTCTGCAAAGTGGCGCAAAAGTAGGAGTAATGTCTGGGCGGGCACACCCGAGATGGTACGCCAAGATGTGCACGCGCGCCGAAGGCAGGCGCCGGAAGGCGCATCCCGTTTTTTTGCTCAATAATGGAATGCATTTTCCGCCAGCAGGCCCAACCGGAAAGCATGTCCCGTAATTTCACGTCATTCCGGGTCGCATTTTCCCAAGCGCCCCTAAAGCGGAAAGCGCATCCCGCTCAGGATTGAAATTCTGGGATGCGTTTTCCGCGGGTCCACATAAAAGAAAAGGACCCCTTTGCAGAGGTCCTAGTCAATTCAAGGTGGCGGGGAAGGGAATCGCGTCCGCGCGCTGCGCGGACGGACCGCTGCGGCGCTTGCGCGCCTTGCGAGCTACGCTGGCAAACGCTATCGCGTTTCCTCAGCTCCGCGCCCTCGCGGGGTTCGATTCCGTGCGGGGGCTACATAAAAGAAAAGGACCTCTTTGCAGAGGTCCTAGTCAATTCAAGGTGGCGGGGAAGGGAATCGAACCCCTGACACGAGGATTTTCAGTCCTCTGCTCTACCAACTGAGCTACCCAGCCATTTGAGGTGTGCCTTGTTTCAAGGCTTGATTAGTATAACCAAGGACGCGCTCCGGTCAACCGAGAATTTGAAAAAAGTTTTTGGACGCCGCCTCGGTTCTGTAAAGCAGCACGTCAGAGACATCAACCGGCCGCAAGAAGTTTTTCGCCCAGGGCCTTCAAGCCTGCACTCGTTGCAAGACATCGGGCGATACAAGGATTGAAGGGCGTTCCAGCACCGCCCAAGCACCGGGACAGGAGCACATGCGCCAGGGGCGGACATTTTCGTAGCGTGCAAGGATATTGCCGCTGCAATCAATAAAGGCAATGTCGATGGGATAAGCCATAAAACAGGTGTGGACCGAAGAGCAGGACGGAAACGCCATGACGAGCGGCAGTCCGTCAGCCGTAATCGGCACGCGGCCCAGCATGCCGCGCAAGCGTGCGCCAAACGATTCTGCCACCATAAACTCTGCCGGCGACCAACCGAGCCTATTGAGCGCACGCGCGTAGGCGATATAAGACAAGACGGCGCTCACATGACCACCCCCGGTCGCCACGGATCGACCGTAACCGCGCGCTCGTGCGACAGCTTCGCCGGCGTCCCCAGAGAAACGCCGGCAATGCTAAGCAATCTAGGCCACGGCTCATAGTACATGACGCAGGCATAGGTCCTAAACGTCCCGGACAGAGAGAGCAAGCCGCCGTCAGACGACGCCGAGCTCTGCTCGCTCGAGACCTCGACCTGCAGATCATAGCCCTGCATAGCCGCCTGAATCTCGGACTGGACACGCACCGAGGCATCGGCAGAGCTCTTGTCGCCCTCCCCTTCCGGCGCCACGGCGTGCGCCAGCACGATATCGGGCACCACGCGATCGAAGCGCGCAACGGCGCCGGCAAAGACCATGACGTTGTACACAATGAGCGCAAGCGCCAGCAAAACGGGAGCGACCACGGCCATCTCGACCGTCGCCTGGGCGCGCTCCTCGCGCAGACGCATGCGGATACTCATTACGACCCACCGCCCAGAGCGCCAACCAGCGTGGCGACATCGACGGTGAGCGGGATGGAGCCGCCGCCGGGCAGAGGAATCTCCGCAAGTGTGAACACCGTACCGCTAATGGTGCGTTCGACTTGATATTCCAACGCCTCGCAAAGCGCCTTGGGATCGGTCACGCCCAACGGAATACTTCGCAGTTTGTCTTGCGCTTGAGAGAGACCGGCAATGTCAGACCCCGGACTCTTAATGACGTTAGCGGAATCGGTCAGCACCGGCTTTCGCAGGCGCAAGTCGCACGGTTCCAAACCCAGCGCCGCCACGGACGCCGAAACGGTATCGCCGAGCCACGATGCAATGGAGCCCAACGCGCCGCTGCCCCCTCCTAGGTCTTTAATCATCTCGTCCATAAGTTCGTCGGCCGAACCTTGGATGTCTCCGTATCCCACAAGCAGGCGTCCCCAAACATCCATGACGCCATCGAGTACGCCGGCAACGCCGCCCGAGCGCTCTTCCAGTGTCGAGAAAAACCGCGAGAGCACGTTGTTTTGCGCCGCCGCGTTGTCGGGAGCCAAGACCGCGGCAGAGATTGCGCCGCGACTGCCGAGCGTAACCGGCTTATTGAATGAAGAGTCGAGCTTACCGGGACTGGTCATATCGCCCGAGACCGCAAAGGCGACCACGCCGTTTCGGCCGGGCGGGGCGATACGCGGCCGCTCGCCCGAAAGCGCCTTGATGGCCTGGTCAAACGCATTACCCGCGCGATCGGCCTCGTCCTCGGTCTGACGCATAAGCTCGAGCTCTTTGTTGCGACATTCGACGTATTCTTCCAGAGCCCTTTTAAACTCGTCAAAGTGATACTCGAAGCCGTTTTCGATAAATGATGGAGGCATGAGGGCGCGACCCAGGTCAACGACGTCAAATTGGCACTCCTCGCACACATCGTGGCCATCGTAATCGACGACGGATGCCAACCCGCCCGGCGACCCATTCTTATAGTTGGGGCATCCGGTCCCATAGTGCAGGTATGTCTTGCCACCAATATCACTCGTAGGCCACATGGCATCGGTGTAGAGCTGGGTTCCCTTCACCTCATCTGGAGTGCGTGGCAGGAATGGAATCTGGGGTAAGATTTTTTCACCATCATCTTTAATATACGAGTGATCGAGTTCTTCGATTGCATAAGCGTAAAACGCTTTGCGCGCGACAGACTCCGCCTCCATCTCTACACCCCCACCAAGCGGCCTTTCATTCGCCAGGCGCCGGCGGTAATAGGTCTTCGCACGATTTAGGGCGATCTGCGGCTCCCAATCGATACTCGAAGTATAGTGGCGGTTTTGTTCACCCGATAGCTTTGCCAAGCTCCCCGCACGCTCCCACATACATGAGTACTTGCCAATCGCATTCTCATCCGATCCGCCACAGTCCGCAAGCCAGGCGCGCTCTTTGGCCTTCGCCGTATCCTCAGAGGCCTTCTGCAGCTCCACAGCTGCGCGGTCTAAATCTTCCGACGTCTTTTTAATGGCATCGGTCGAGATTTCTGACCCCTCGAGCGCAACAAAGTCCGACTCCGATGTCCTGGGCACGGCGAGCGCTGTGCCGGTATAGGTCACGTTATCGGTATCCTGCGCCGAAACAGCCTGCGTAGCTCGCGCGGCAACCAGATATGGCAGAGCCGTTTCGACTTTTTGCAAACCCTCCGACGCACTTTTGGCAAACCTATTGCGCGTTTTAATAATCTCAATCCCGGTATCGACCATATCGCTTGCGGCTATTTTCCCACCCGGCACCAGCATGGCAACCAAGCCGGTGCCGATTGTGGCAAACCCCGCCAAGCCCAAGCTCAAAATGCTCGCATCCACCACCGTGGCCGCTGTATGGTAGGACGATATCACGTTGGCACCTGCCAGAGCACCGCTATCGGCCGCCACCTGGGTATCCCCGGCACGCGACATACTCCATATCGCCGCCGTCGACGAAAACAGCAGCGTAAGCACCACAAGTATGACGACCGCCGAAGAAAGCGTAGTGTAGGCACCGTCCTCGATAAACAAGTCGATACCGGAGCGGCCCATGAAGCCGCCCCGCTTGCGGCGGGCATTCGACCGGCAACGGCACACGAGCCCTCGCATCATTCGCAGCAGGCGACGCCTAATCCCACGCGGCAATCCACGAATCATAGTCTCCCTCCAGCCATCCGGGACGCGATCGGTACGAAACGTCGACTTTCAACTCAACATTTCTTCCTCCCCCCACATTGCCCATGGCCTGCGCGAACGCGCCGATCACGGGCAGCGGCTTTACATCACCCGCGATAGATACAGACGAAACGCCCCCTGCGTCCGCTCGGCCAAGCTCGATATCCCACGACAACGGTCCGCCGGCGTGAAAGATCGAGACATCGGGCACCGCGGCGAGACGGCGGCGGGCAAACTCCTTGAGGTCGTCGTCCTCCGCCGTCGTCGTGGTCATGAGCCGCGCCGTCTCGGCGGCGGCAGACTCCATGACCGCACGCGTATAGAGCAGGCACACCGGCTGCAGCGCAAGCAGGATGAGCGTCAAAAACGTCGGCAGCAAAAAAGCGGCCTCGACCGTAGACTGCGCCCGGTCCTCGCGCGCGATATCAATAGAGCGCGATGTCTTTGGCGCCTGCGGCGGCATCGATAACCGATGTCGAGGCGACGCCATGGGACGCCGCCCGTGCAGCCAACGCCGCCAAGCGTCCGTCGGTGCCGGCGCGCCAAAGCCCCGCAATCGCCAGCACGATGGAAAGCAGCGCCATGGTGACGATGGCGTACTCAACGGTCGATTGGGCAGACTCCTCGCGCAAAACGTCAAGCATTTCACGATCCCTCCTTTGACCCCGATGCTTGCGGAACCAAGCGCACCGCGCGTAAGCGGCACGAGGCGTCTCCGGCATCCGCGGCAACCGTCACCATGTCGACCCAGCCGCGCCCATCGCGCACGATGGCGCCCCATACGTTGCCCTTGATGTCGAGGTAACCGCTTAGAGCGAGCTGGGCTGTGGGCACCTCGCGATAGACACGCAACAGGTCCGCGGCAGCCTCGGTCATCGGTCGCTCCTCGGCCCATGTCAGCCGGACTGCGACTGCGTTGTCCTCAGATGGACCCGCCGCAGCATCCGCCCGTTCGTCGAGGGCGCGCAGAAAAGTTTGTGCCGTGACGGCGGCATCCCTGTCGGCCGTGTCCCGCGCTTTGTCATCGGGAGGCGCCACCGCGCGCGAGCTCCCATCCGCGACGACCCCAGAACGCTGCTGTCGCACGGCATTCAGCCCCCAGAGCGTCGCCGCTATCGCCACAATCAGGCAAGCGAGCACCAGCAGCACGCCAACAGAATGCCCGCCTTCTACAGGCTGTTGATGCCGTCTTTGATCGCGTTCCATAGCTTTTCGACGTTGCCCTTAAATGCAACGATGGCAATGATCGCGATTACCACGAGCACGCCGACCAAGATGGCGTACTCGGTGGTACCCTGCGCGCTTTCCTCCTGCACCAGCGCCTTGGCACGTTGACAGGAACGCATTGCACGGTAAAGCGTCCGACTCCAAACCCTACCCATAACGTCAGCCATTTTGTTCATGTATTCCTCCCTACATCATCCCGCCTGCTCCCAGCAGCGGGCCCAATATGGATAACAGCAGTGCCGGCAAGATGAGCGTGCCGGTGGGAATCAGCAGCTTGACGGGCGCTCGTTCAATCTCGCGCTCGACCGCGGCACGATGGGCGGCGCGGATCTCGCGACTTTGGGCAGCAAGGGTCTCGGCAAGCGGGGCACCCAGGGCGAGCGCTTGACCCACCGTAATGGCAAAGGTCTCGAGCGCCCGCACGTCCAGGTCCTGCGCGGCCGCCAACAACTCGTCCTCGCGCGCTCCCACGCCCACCTGCCACGCCATGCATGCCCGTTCAAGCCGAACAGTCAGCGCCGATCGACGATTGGCGCAAAAGATCTCGAGCGCCGCATCGAACGAAAGGCCGGCGGAAAGCCCCAGGCGCACCACATCAATCATCTCGGACACCTCACCGAGCGAAACCTGCGCTGAGTTGTCCACGCCAAATGCGCCCCTCACCCACGCAATAGCGGCATCGATCACCGAATGGGCCGCAGCAACGACTAGCACCGCCTCGCCCCTGAAAATCTCCATGGTCTGGCGCACATCCGAGCGCTCCAGGCCCGTCGCGACAAATACGCCGAAGGCGCACAGGCAAGCCGTGGCGGCAACCAGGGCGCTCACAGCTCCACCCGCATAATGCGCCGGATAACCACCAGGGCGACGCCGTTAAGGGCAAGCCCCAGAACCACGGCGCCGGCGCCTACCGGCGTTGCGAGACCGTAGCGAAAATCTGCCGAAAGCAGGGCCAGCACCGCGCACATACCCGCCGGCATCGCCGCGACCATATGCGCCGACATGCGCGCCTGCGACGTTTTGACATCCAGGCGGCGCTTGAGCTCAATACGCTCCCCCACCATGCTCGACGCCTCGGACAGCAGATCGGCAAGCGGGGCACCGGTCCGCTGCGACACCTTGAGCGCCAACGTGACAAGCGAAAGCCCGGGGGCGTCGATGCGGACAAGCAGGTCGTCGAGCGCATCGGCAGCCGAAATGCCACAGTCGATCGCCGCCGCTACCCGCAGAAACTCGGTATGCACCGGCTCTTGCGCGTGAGCGCCCACAAACCGCATGCCCTGGGCCAGCGAATGTCCCGAGGCAAGCGACATGGAAAGTGCCGTAAAGGCCTCGGGCATGGCTTCCTCCACATCGCGCTGCTCGCGTCGGTGGTCAAAGATGTCGCGTGCGGCGCCGGCGGCAAAGGGCGCAACCGCCCCCAAAACAAAGCCGATGGGCGATAGCGACACCACGGCAAGCGCAAGGCAGCAGACGCCACTCGATAGCAACAGGAACGCTAAGCGTGAAGCATCATCCTCAACGACAAGACCGATGCGGCGCACGGGAGCCAACGATGCCCACGAACGGGCGATCTTTTTTAGCAGATCGTTTTCCACCAGCTCACGCGGCAGCTTCTCTGCCGCCGTCTCGAGCGTCTGGCGCACCAGCTCCGCCGGCGGCACCCTCGGCACATGAGGCTCCACTCCGCATACCGTCGCGACCGAAAACCCGGCAAGGCCCCCTACGACGAGGGGCACAACGACCTCCATTCGTCCACCTCCTCCTGTGTAAGCGTTCCCGAGCGCAAGCCCTCTGCGATAAACGGCGGCTCGCGGTTGAGGGTCCAGGTACGCTCGGCGGCATCGAAGGTCACGTAGCGCTCGAGTTCCACGCCACCCGACGCGCCGCGTCGCACCCCCGAATAGGAGGACACAAAACGCCGGCCGTCCGCATGGCGCTCGGACATCACGATGCCGTCAAGCGCCATAGCGATTTGTTCCTCGATAAGCTCGCTCGGCAGATCGATGCCATAGCGCGCAAGCAGCGTCAAACGCACCACGGTCTCTTGCTCGGTGCCCGCATGAAGCGTGGTGAGCGACCCGTCGTGGCCCGTGTTCATGGCCTGCAGCATGTCGCAACATTCCGCACCGCGTACCTCACCCACCACAATACGGTCGGGACGCATACGCAGGGCGTTGGTCACCAGGTCGCGGATTGTCACCGCACCCTCACCCTCAATTGAAGCCTCGCGCGCCTCCAGGCGAACCACATGCGGGTGATGCGCGAACTTGAGCTCGGCGGAATCCTCGATCGTCACGATGCGCTCGCCGGTAGATATCTCGCACGATAGCGCGTTGAGCAGCGTAGTCTTGCCCGACCCCGTACCGCCCGCAACCGCCAAATCTTGGCGCAGCGACACCGCACACGAAAGCAGTTGCGCATACCAAAGCGGCAGCGACCCCAGGCCCACAAGCTCGTCCAACGAACAGATGCGATCCGAGAACTTGCGGATAGTGAGGATCGGCCCATCGATCGCCACGGGCGGAATCACCGCGTTGACGCGATAACCTGTCTTGAGGCGGGCGTTGACGATGGGACTGCGCTCGTCGATACGCCTGCCCAGCGGCGAGATGATGCGGTCGATGAGCACGCGAATCTGCTCGTCATCCTCAAACGCATGCTCGATGGGGTATAAGACCCCGCCGCGCTCAAAGAAAGCCGAGCGGCAACCGTTGACCATAATCTCGGTGACGGTGTCGTCCTCGATGAGCGGCTGCAGCGGGCCCAAGCCCACCACGTCATCCAAGATCTCGTTGATGATGGTCTCACGCTCGGGCGTCGCCAGGTCGGTCGGTTCTTCCACGTTGAGTGCCGCCTCCACCGCAGGACGCAATTCCGAGCGGGCAAGAACCGGATCGATGTAGGCACTGATGCGTGCCACCTCGTCGTAGCCCACGCGGTCCATCACGGCCCGCTTGGTGCGGCACTTGACCGCACGGCGCCGTCCCACATCGACAGGTGCCGTCGCCGCTGCCGCACCGGCTGCTTTAATTCTCGTTTGCAGGCTCATCGGCAATCACCCTCACGCGACCAGGGAAGGCGGATGCGCGGGCGTTCGGTGCGCGTTGCACGGTCGGCGACCATATCGCTCCAAGGGCCGACGGCGCACCCCAGTTCCACGAGCATCTCACGCGTGGCCTCGCGCACGCTGGTCGCAAAAGCGCTGGTCTGCCCCACTGCCTCGTCAGCGCGCCCAAACGCCATGAGCGCGGCGAGATCCTGCCCGCCATCGGCGATACGAATCTTGGAGCTCAACGCACAGGCAATCTCAAAGCGCATGGCGACATCCTCGTCCGCCCCACGCGCGCCAAATCGGTTGAATACGGCGCTCATGCGCGTGCGCGGCACGCCCACACGGCTCGCCAGCTCAATGACGCGCGCTGCAGACGTCGCAGAAGAAACTGCCGCATCACCCACGACAAGGCAACGGTCGCACGCTGCCACCGCAGCCGCCACGGCATCGCCCCAAAAGACCGAGGTATCGATAAGGACCACGTCGGACTCACGACGCAAGATGTCGAGCAGCAGCTCTACCGGACGCGCCATGAGCTCGGCGCGCTCGGGCGCTGCGACAGGCCCCCAAAGCGTAACGCCTGGGGCAACGCGCATCGATGCAGCGACCACGTCTTGCTCCGCAAGTGCGCCCGCGACCGACGGCTCGATAAGTGTCGCCATGTCATGCGGGGCATCGGCGCCCAGCAAGTCGTAGAGATTTCCAAACATTAGGTCCAAATCGAGTACGGCAGCTCGCAGACCCAGCAACGAAGCGGCATGCGCCATCGTGGCGACAATCGTCGATTTGCCACAGCCGCCCGATCCCGAGACGGCGCAGATGACCGGAGCTCGATGCGACGTCGACGCAGTGTCTGCCAGCGGTGCAGGGGCTGACGACGTGGGCGGCAACGTCCCCGTCTCGCCAGCCGCACCCAAGTGCTGCGTCCACGCCGGCACGGCAGGCTGTTCAAACGGTAGGCGCGGAACTGGGGATTCCGCTGTCACGTCGACGTGCGGACCATCACCCGCGACAAGGCCCTCGACCTCATCGAGTCCATCGGCCAGGCTCACGCCGTGCACGTATCCCATATCTACGGCCAGGAGGTCTTCGCCATACGGCACCGACGCTCCGACGTCACCACATGCAAGGGGGCCCGGGGGGCGCCGAACATGCTCGGCTTCCGCTTTCCCATAGTCATCAACACGCGGGCCTCTTGTAGCGCGAGGCGCCCCGGGTTCCCTATCAACAAAAACATCGGGCTCAGGCGACACGCCCCAATCGGAATCAACCGCTCCCTCGCCCACATGTCCGCTGCCGCATATGCTGTGCGCAGCGATGACCTCGGTCGCCCCCGCGCGAAACAGTCCCTCGATATCCGACGGATCGAGCGCCTCTATCAACACGACGACGCGGCTCACGCGTCCTTCGGCAGTCAGGCGCGCGACGGTCTCTCGCACATCTTTAGTATCAAACAGGGATGCCGCGATAATGGCAGCGCCACGGCGCGAAGGAAACGCCCGAGTCATAGACACCAACCCGTCTAGGTCGCCCACGCGAAGCACCTGCGCGCCTGCATCGCGGCCCTCGACTTCCTGCTGCAGCAGTCCGTAATCGCCACACGCGCAGCACGCAAGCCAGATCGCTTTCATCACTCGTCGCCTCCGCTCTTTTTGCCGCGTGCCGTGGCGGGAATCGTCAAGCTGACCGTTCCCTTGCCCGAAGCTCCCAGCAATTCCTTGACGTCTTTGGGGTCGGCCGCCAGCGTCACCCACTCGACCTTGCCTTCGCGCGTGGCACCGGCCTCGTCGCTGGTATCGATCACATACGCGCCGCACAGCCGGTCGGTCACGCCGTCTTTTTGCACGTACACATCCACGTAGCTGCCCACGCCTGCGGCTCCGCCCACCGAATGCTCGGCATCGACCGCCACCGAAACGGCAACCTTGCCCTTGGGCACCTCGAGCGTATGGCTCTCGGCTTTGGTGTAGACATCGCAGACCACGGCATTTTTGGGAATACGCGAGGTCGTCACGTCGCCACGCACCTGGCGCAGCTCGGTCGCCGCATCACGCGGCAGCAGGCTCGCGAGCCACTCTTGGGTTACGACATTGGTCTCGTCGAGGGTCTCACCCACATCGATATCACGTGCGGCAACGCAAACTTCGACGCGATCGCCGCCGTATTTGGCCAAGGTTTCGGCCTGGGCCTGCTCGGCCCGCGAACGAACCGATGATCCGTAAACCATGCAGAGTGCCGCGGCGAGCACACCCGCCGCCAGACTAATGGCGATGCGCTTGCTCTTGTTCACGGCAGCTCCTCTCAAGACAGCACTGGGCGGATAGGATGCCCGGTACCACTATTGTCCGAGCGGCCAAGCAACAAAACAGCGCGATCACCGTCTTGGTTTTAAGTGTCAAACCAATTACCAGCCAAGAACTGACCAACCCGTCAAGCCCGCGGCAAGGTTTTGGTCAGCGCGTCGGCAAAACGCTCATTTAAGGGTGCATCGGCAGTAAAAAAGCCGCCTCCCGCACAGTTGGAAGACGGCTGTCATAGATAAATTCAATTACAGATGGACATCGGGATCGAGCATTTGGGCACTCACACGCATGGATGATGCCAAGTTTTGGAACGTTTCCAGGCGCAGGCCATCGATCTGCCCGGCATCGGCGGCCTCGCGAACGGCGCAGCCCGGTTCGTGGGTATGCGTGCAGTCGCCAAACCGACACGCACGCGACGCCTCGACGATCTCGGGGAAGGCACGCGCCAGGCCCCGCTCGTGACCAACGAGTGGCAAACTGCGCAGGCCCGGAGCGTCGGCAATGACGCCGGCGTCGCCCGGCAGCGCCACCATCACGCGCGCGACCGTGGTATGGCGGCCTTGGTCGTCGCGCTCGCGCACACCACCGGTAGCCAGCGCATCGTGGCCCAGCAGCGCATTGAGCAGCGTCGACTTTCCGGCCCCCGACTCACCCAGGATCATGGCGCACGTTCCCGCCGGCACACAGGCGCGCACCTCATCCAAACCACGGCCTTCGGCAGAGGACGTCACGATCACGCGCACGTCCGGGCCCACCAGACGGCGCACGCGATCCAGATCGCGCTCGAGTTCCGCGGCCTCGCAGCGGTCGGCCTTGGTAAGCACCACCACCGGCTCGGCATCGCAGTCGAGCGCCAAAACCAGCGAGCGCGCCACGCGGTCGAGCAGCACTTCGCCGGCGCCAAGTGCCTGCACGATCAGCACGCTATCCACGTTGGAACAAAGCACCTGACGCTCGCCGCGGGCGCGGCCACGCCAACGCTCAAAACTCGTGCGTCGCGGCAGGACGCATTCGATTACGCCCATGTCGTGCCCGGGTGCACGACGCACCGCCACACGGTCGCCCACAGCCGGCAGCAGTACCTCGTCCTCGCCGCGCGACTTGGCAAACCCCACGGCATGCTCGGCACGAAAGGTATCGTCGGCCGTCACCACCAGCGGAAACCCGCGATCTAAGCGTACCACGGCGCCCAGTTGCATCTGCTCGGGCTCCTCGGCTTGGGCGCAAAAATCGTCAAATGCCGCCTGCTGAGCCGCGGCGACCGGCAGATCGCCAAACGCCGGAACATCCTGCAGCGCATCGAGTCCCGGCACGCTCGCCAGCAGCTCCTCGGCAGACGCGGGGGCTTCGGTCGCAAGCTTCCGACGACGATCACGCTTGGCCCGCGCCCCCGTCGTCTTTTTCTTCGCCTTAGCCCTAGCCTTGCCCACAAGCGCCTCCCAGCACCACAAATCACAACTGAGCAGGTATTTTAAATCAAAAAGAGCTGGCCGGGCAAAGCCCGACCAGCTCACACACTTTCCCTCAGCCAATGGTCCCGAGAGGCCATCCGAAGGCCCGACCGCCGAGAGGGGTTTCTTCTGAGCGATCCCGCAGCGCGAAGCGCGAGGACCAGCGAAGAAGAAACCCCGCAGGCGGTCGGGCCGGTGGGAAGGATGGCCTTTCGACCTACTCCTTCTCGACCGCGCGCATGATCGCCTTGTAGATCTCCATCAGCGGAATGATCAGGAAGGCAAGGCCCAGCGCGGCGATAACGCCCTTGAGCTCAAGCGTCACGGGGCCAAAGAACATCTCGGCAAGCGTCGGCTGCACGGTTACGATCACCGTCAGCACCAGCGCCAGCGCGGCAGAGGCCCACAGCCACTTGTTCTGCTTCTTCATCTTAAACAGCGACGTGCGGCGGCTGCGCATGTTAAAGCAGTGGAAGATCTCGACCATGTTGAGCGTGATGAAGGCCATCATCACGCCTTCCTCGTCGGCGACGCCGGCGATCATATCGGAGATGTGGATGTAGCCCATGTCAAAGTACACGCCCACAAAGAAGCTCGCCAGCACCAGCGCGGCAATGATCAAGCCCTGGACCACGCAGTCCAGGCCCATATTGCCGGCAAAGACGCCGTCCTTGGCGTTGCGCGGCTTGCGCTTCATGATGTCGCCCTCGGCATCCTCCATGCCCAGCGCGAGCGCGGGGAAGCAGTCGGTGACCAGGTTCACCCACAGCAGCTGCACCGGCTGGAAGATGGTAAAGCCGATGAGCGTGGCGATAAACACCGAGAACACCTCGGCAAGGTTGGCCGAAAGCAGGAACTGGATGACCTTGCGGATGTTGTCGTAGATGCGGCGACCCTCTTCGCAGGCACCGATGATGGTGGCGAAGTTGTCGTCGGCAAGCACCATGTCGGCAACGTTCTTGGTAACGTCGGTACCGGTGATGCCCATGCCAACGCCGATGTCGGCACGCTTGATGGACGGGGCGTCGTTGACGCCGTCGCCCGTCATGGCCACGATCTGGTCGCGCGACTTCCAAGCCTCGACGATACGGGTCTTGTGCTCGGGCTGGACGCGGGCGTACACGCCGTAGTCCTCGATGTGCGCGTCGAGTTCCTCGTCGCTCATGCGATCGAGGTCGGCACCGGTGATGGCATGGCTGCGATCGGTGACGATACCCAGCTGCTTGGCAATGGCCACGGCGGTGTCGATGTGGTCGCCCGTGATCATGACGGTGCGGATACCGGCATCGTGGGCCTCGCGGATGGCGTCGGCGACCTCGGGGCGGACCGGGTCAATCATGCCGGACAGGCCGCAGAAGACCAGGTCGTGCTCGAGCGCGGCGGGGCTGCAGTCGCTTGGGACCTCGGTGTAGGTGCGGCTTGCCAGCGCCAGCACGCGCAGGGCCTCGTCGGCCATGGCCTTGTTGGCGGCCACGAGCTCGGCACGACGCTCCTCGGTCAGGGGGACGACCTTATCGCCCTCGTAGATGTGGGTGCACAGGCCGATCACCACGTCGGGCGCGCCCTTGGTGTATTGCTCGTACTCGCCGTCCAGGGTCTCAACGACCACGGACATCATCTTGCGGCCCGAGTCAAACGGGGCCTCGCCCACGCGCGGGTGCTCGGCAGTCAGACCAGTGAGGCCCGCCTTTCCGGCATCGTTGACGAGCGCGCACTCGGTCGGCTCGCCCACGGCCTCGCCCAGTTCCTCGTCCCACTGGGCATCGGAGCACAGCGCCATACCTGCCAGGAACTTCTCCTTAGGCGCAGCGAGCTCGTGCTTGACGACGGTCATCTTGTTTTGGGTAAGGGTACCGGTCTTGTCGGAGCAGATGGTCTGCGTGCAGCCGAGAGTCTCGACGGCAGAGAGCTTGCGGATAATTGCCTGGCGCTTGGCCATCTTGGTCACGCCAAGCGACAGCACGATGGTCACGACGGCGACCAGGCCCTCGGGGATGGCAGCGACGGCGAGCGAGACGGCGACCATAAAGGTGTCGAGCAGGGCAGTCGGGTCGGTAAGGACGTTGCCCACGCCGTGGCGGACGATGTCGACGCCAAAGATCACGACGCAGATGACGATCACCATAATGGTGAGGATACGGCTGAGCTCGGCGAGCTTCACCTGCAGCGGTGTGAGCTCCTCCTTGGCCTCGGCCAGGGCACCGGCGATCTTGCCCATCTCGGTATCCATGCCGGTGCCGACCACGACGGCGCGGCCACGGCCGTACACGACGGTGGAGCCCATGTAGCACATGTTCTTGCGGTCGCCGAGCGGCACGTCATCGGTGCCCGCGGCAAGCTCGATCACATTGGCGTGCTTCTCGACCGGCACCGACTCGCCGGTGAGCGCGGCCTCTTCGATTTTCATCGTGGCGCTCTCGAGCACGCGGCAGTCGGCCGGGACGGAGTCGCCCGCCTCGAGCATGATCACGTCACCGGGTACGAGCTCGGCGCTCGGCAGGTGCACGAGTTTGCCGTCGCGTAGAACCTTGGACTGCGCCGCGCTCATCTCCTGAAGGGCCTCGAGGGCCTCCTCGCTCTTGGCTTCCTGGACCACGCCCAGCACCGAGTTGACGATAACGACGAACATGATGATGGCGACATCGGCAAAGTCCGCCTCGCCCTTAACCATGCCCGTGAGCGCGCTGATAACGGCGGCAACGATCAACATGATGACCATGGGGTCGGCCATCTGCTCAAAGAAACGCTTCCACAACGGCGTCTTCTCGGCTTCCTCAAGCTTGTTAGGGCCTGTCTTGGCGAGGCGCGACGACGCCTCGTCGTTGCTCAGGCCGAGGTTCTCATCGACACCTTGGTCGCTGAGCACCTCCGCCGCGGCGGACAGGTATTCCTTTTGCATATAGAGTCCCCTCCTGGGATTCGGGCCACTCAGCAGATTGATGCCCGATCATAATTCCCAGGAGAAGGGCAAGGGCTCATCAAGGCTGCCGTGCTGAGCGGCAGTTGATAGTGGAGCTATGGTACCCCAAAGCGACGCGTCTAGCCAAAACAATCCATTTGGAAATATGGTCCGTATGTAACGATGCGGACCGTGTGATGCTCAATACTGATAAAACGTTTTTTCTTAGGCGCGTCGCCAAACTAAAATATCGCCCAGATAGCAGCGGTTAGAGCGGTTGGTAAAGTTTTTTCATATACCGTTTTTCCCGTAAAAGATGAACTTCTAATTCGGCATACGGTCGATTTTTTGGGGTATTCGGTCGGTATTTCGTTATAATCAACTCAGTTTTATTTCTTATGGTTTATCTATCAGCGCAAGACGATGTCAGATGGAGGTCTGAATGTACAAGCGCACTAAGATTGTATGCACCATGGGTCCCGCCTGCGATAGCGACGAGACCATCCGCGAGATGATCAAGGCGGGCATGAACGTCGCCCGTTTTAACTTCTCGCACGGCTCCTACGACGAGCACCACGGTCGCATCGAGCGCGTCCGTCGTATTTCCAAGGAGCTCGGTATGCCCGTCGGCATCCTGCTCGACACCAAGGGCCCCGAGGTCCGCACCGGTCTTCTGGTCGACGGCAAGAAGGTTGCCGTCAAGACCGGCGACAAGATCGTCGTCACCGCTCAGCCCACGTCCGAGGATTTCCACGGCACCGCTGAGCACATCTCCCTCGACTACCTGGCTCTGCCCTCCGAGGTCGAGAAGGGCTCCCTCATCCTGATCGATGACGGCCTGGTTGCTCTCGAGGTCGAGTCCGTCGACGGCCAGGACATGACCTGCGTCGTCAAGAACGACGGCCTGATCGGCGAGCGCAAGGGCGTCAACATGCCCAACGTCAACATCTCGCTGCCCGCCATCACCGAGCGCGATCGTCAGGACATCCTCTTTGGCCTGACCGAGAACATCGACTACATCGCCGCTTCCTTCATCCGTGACGGCGAGTCTGTCCGCGGCATCCGCGAGCTTTGCCGCGAGAACGGCGGCGAGCACGTGACGATCTTCCCGAAGATCGAGTGCGCCCTGGGCGTCGAGAACTTCGATGAGATCCTCGAGGCTTCCGACGGCATCATGGTCGCCCGTGGCGACCTGGGCATCGAGATCAAGCCCGAGCTCGTTCCGCACATCCAGAAGGAGATCATCGCCAAGTGCAACGCGGCCTACAAGCCCGTTATCACCGCTACGCAGATGCTCGACTCCATGCAGCAGAACCCGCGCCCGACGCGCGCCGAGGTTGCCGACGTTGCTAACGCCATTTACGACGGTACCGACGCCGTCATGCTGTCCGGCGAGTCCGCTGCCGGTAAGTACCCGGTCGAGGCCGTCAAGATGCAGGCCAGCATCGCTCTCGAGACCGAGAAGTACCTCCCGGCTCACGCTCCGCTCGAGGTTCCGGCCGATGCTCACGGCACCCGCGTCGTCAACAACGTTGTGGGTATGTCCGCTGTGAACATGGCCACCACCGTTGGCGCCAAGTGCATCACCGTGCCGACGACCACCGGCCGTACCGCTCGCCTGATCTCGCACTTCCGTCCCAACATGCCGATCTGCGCGTTCTCCCGCCACGAGTGGGCCGTCCAGCAGATGATCATGTACTGGGGCGTTATCCCGCACAAGGCCGAGATTACCCAGGGCACCGTCAACGGCACGATTGTCAAGGCGATCGAGACCGCTAAGGAGCTCGGCTACGTCGAGACCGGCGATTTGACCGTCGCTACCGCCGGCGATCCCCGTATGAGCGTCCAGCTTGAGGACAAGGTCTCCTCGACCAACGTCGCCTACGTCGCTCAGGTGCGCTAAATCGCACTTGCAAGCACATTTGCATTAAAAAGGGCCCGGAAGGCTTCGCCTTCCGGGCCCTTTTTAAGACCTACTTCATATGCCGCTTCATCGATTTGTGTTCAGTCGCGAACCTTTCCGATGCCGAGCGCACCACCAAAGACGCCCTGCGACGGAAGCTGTTGGTCAATTGGGATGAACTGTTCACCGTTACGTCAGCCGGCTAGCAGCTAGTGACCAGAGGGACTGCGGGGACGTCAGAAGCGGCAACGCGGGCGGCAAAACCCGCCTCGGTTAGCTCGACGACCTCGGTAAACGTTGCGTCAAAGAACTCTTCGGTCAGCAGACGGTACGGCGGATGATCCGGATCGCCGGGGTTTTCGCGCACAATCTCGTGCATAACGCCAATGGTCTTGAGCACATACTCTTGTGGAATCGAATACTGACCAAACTGGGCCGCCGCGGTATAGAGGCGATCGGTCGCACGCGGGATAGAAACGATGCCGAGCGTCTTGCCAAACCAGTCAAAGTCTCCCTGCTTCTTAATGCGGAACTCCTCGCACGGCTTGCCGCCGCGCGCCTCGAGATATTGGTTCACGCGCGTGTTCCACACGGTATCGGCCACCAGATGCGACCAAACGCCCAGCGTCAAATCGAGCAGCGACTGCGCCACGTCATCGGGCGCGAGCGAAAACTCGGCGGCGCCGGGGCCGTCAACCGGCTCGGCGTCTTTGTAGCGCTGCGGATAGTGCACCCGATTGAGCCTTTCACGCTCTTCGACAATCGAGGTCGCTGCAGCCGGCGCACCCGCCGGCGCACCTTTAAGCAACGGCGCCACATAGGTGTCCCAAAACTCATGCTCGCGTGGCTTAGGAATGGGCTCGGGCTTGGCAAAGTGCGTGATGCGATACGGGATGGGGTCGGCAATACCGGGAACCATGTACCCCACAAAAATGTCCGGAACCACGCTGCCAAACAAAAAGGCATTGCGGTCGCGCACGTTATCGGCAAGCGCGCCGGCACGCGCCAGAAGTCGTTCCGTCTGAGCGATATGAATATTCCAGCTTGGCATAGCTACCCCCGTAAAAACCCGGATAACTATACCATTCGCAGCAAGTCACGTGCGCGGCCGCAACCCCACTATGCGGCAACTATTCTGCTGCACCGTTTTCGGTTCCATATGATGGCACGGGAGCCTCGACAACGTGGTGATATCGATCGATATAAATCGCACGGGCCCCAAGACGTCGTACTAAATCCTGATGATGCGTGCTCATCAAGACCGTCTTACCGGCAGCAACATAAGCCAGTAGAAAGTTAACCACGATGTCGCAAGATTCCTCGTCAAGTCCGTTGGTAGGCTCGTCGAGCACCAGAATATCGGGGTTCATCGACACGACGGCAGCCAGCGCCACACGCTTCTTTTGCCCGCCCGAAAGCTGATAGGGCGAAGCATCGACCAGATCGGCAACCTGAAACAGCTCCATGGCATCACGGACGCGGCGCCCGAGCTCGTCCGCCGAAAGCCCCATTTGAGCCGGGCCAAACGCGACCTCCTCGCCGACCGTGGCGCAAAAGAGCTGTGCATCGGCGTTTTGGAACACGAAGCCCACGCGCTGATGGAACCGCTGGGCCATCGCGGAATCCTTGAGATATGCCGCATCGACCACATGTCCATCAAACAGGTACGTACCCGCATCCGCAAGCTCAAGGCCGTTGATAAGCCGCATGATCGTCGTCTTGCCGCAGCCGTTGGGTCCAAGCAGCGCAACCAGCTCACCGCGATTAACCTGCAGCGACACGCCATCGACCACCGTATGGCCCGCATAGGAAAACACCACGTCGCGAAACTCGATGAGCGGCGTGGCCTTGGCGCCGGCAGCACCGCTCGCACCCATCGCACCATTTGTATCGTTTGCCAAAACGTCGCCCTTCCCTATTCACATCGACGGCTTGACCGCCCGCGCTACAGCACCGCGCACAACACGGCGAGCAGCACCACAACAGCCGCATAGACCGCGTCGCGCCAGCCAAAGCCGTTCCGTGCAGGCGCCGGATATGCGCCGGCAAAACCGCGGCAAAGCATAGCCTCGTCCATCGCGCGGCTGCATTCCATCGCCTTGATAAAGGTCATGCCCATGATACCCGCGATCGAATCGGTGCGCGAAAATCCTGCAGGCGCACGGCCAACGCTGCGCAGCAAGACCGATTCGCACAGGTCGTGCGCCGTGCGTCCCAGCACCTCGATGTGTTTGAGCGCCATATCAAACGTAAAGATAACCTCGTCGGGCAGGTGCAGCATCTTAAGCGCCGCCGACATGCGACTCCAGGTAAGCGTCCACGAAACGCCCAGCACCAATGACACATTAACAAAGGTCTTGAGCGCAATCTTGAGCATGGCGCCCGTGGCAGAAGCACCCAGCAGCAGGGCCGGCAGCGCCAAAACCACGGCAAACCCCGCGGCAGCCAACGCCGGCACAAAGGTCGCGCGCAGCCCGCGTACGGGGCGCACCGCAACGAGCACCAACGCGATCGCTGTCATCAGCATCAAGTACAGCGGGCTTTGCGTCAGGCATACGCACAGGACGCAGACGAACATCCCCACCAAACGCACTGGCGCCGAAACGGAAGAAAGGGCGCGATCGATAATCGACCCGCCCTTATGCGCGCCGCCGCCTAGGCGAACCCGCTCAAGCAGGCTCGCCAGGTGCAGGACATTCTTTTGCATCACACGATGCCGAGCCCCCGCGGGCTCATAACACTGCTCGGCCGCAAGCCAGCTAGGCAGCTCGACCGTCGCCATGAGCACCGCTTTCCTTAACCGTCAGCGAGATCAGGCGAAATGCGATGGTGAGCACCGCCACGCCAATCACGCCCGAAAGAATATACATCGCGGCCTGGCCGGCAAAGCCAAGGCCCTGCTCCTCGGAATAGGCCTGCAGATAATCGCCCGTGGGCAGTGCATCGGCAAAGGTCGGGGTATCGAGACCGACCGAAGTCTGCAGACTGTCGTCACCAGCCTCCTGAACGGCGGTCGCGGCGCCCTCAGCGTCCCACTCGCCCCAGGCGTCACCCGTGGCAAGCAAGCCGAGCGGCGTGGCCACGACAAGCACGGCGACCAGGATGAGCGTGGGGACCAGTGAGGTCTTCTTGGCAGCAGCGCCCTCGGCAGCAAGCTGGCCATCGGCGGCCTCGGGCCCGACGATAACGCTCGGCGCCGTCTTCTTAATGAAACCGTAGATCGCAGCCGTCACCACGCCCTCGACCACGCCGGCTACCAACATGTGCGGGATCATCATGGCCGGAATGGCAATAGAGAGCGGGAAGGGGCAGTACAGCGGAGCGCCCGAAGCGTTGGTAAAGAACATCGGCTGAATACCAAACTCGATCGCCGTGCACAGGGCCGCCAGGCACAGGCCGACCCAACCGCTTACGACGGCCGAAACCGAGGTGCCCCAGCTCTTGTCGTGCAAACGGCTGTTGAGCGCACGGAACACGATAGCGGCGGCAAACGGCAGCACGAAGGCCATGTTAAAGCAGTTGGCGCCAAAGGACAGGATGCCGCCGTCGCCAAACAGCAGCGCCTGCAGCGCCAGCGCGACCGAAACCGCGATGGCCGCGGCCTCCGGGCCCAGCAGCAGCGCGATGAGCGCGCCGCCGACGGCGTGACCCGTGGTACCGCCGGGCAGCGGCACATTGAACATCATGAGCAAAAAGGAGAACGCGGCGCAGATACCCAGAAACGCCATGTGCTCGCGATCGAGCGTGGCGCGCACCTTTTTGATGCAGTGAACCCAAACGGGCACCATCGCCACTGCCATGACGGCATCGGTCTGCGGGGACAGATAATTATCTGGAATGTGCATGTACGCCTCCCGGTTATCGGCGCACAGAATTACAACGCCGCTTAAATCACCTTGCCAGTGTTACGTATTGTCAGATTCGTAACACGCCACGGGCTATCATAGCAAAACGGCGCACTGCCGACAAAGCAGCACGCCGTTATGTAATGCGCGTGTCATATATG